>NZ_NCGB01000023.1:0-48828 GCF_002278865.1 Sphingomonas sp. 28-62-11
GCCGATGCTGCCAGGCGGGTTGTACAACCCCGCCCGCAAGGGCACGATGATAACCCCGGACTCTACTTATGAGTGGAGGAGAAAAGGGGAGCACGTCAAAAGCCCTCGCCACCGCCGATGCTGGGGGTGGCGTAAACAAATGTCGTTGCCAGTGCATTTTTGGCCGCCGCCACTTTTTCGCGCCCAGCAACAAGATCAGTTTTGGCGATGTAAAGGCCGTGAACAAGGCAGTTATAGGCTTTCCAAACACGATTGGAGTCATTCGACGGCCACAGTCCCTGCTCGCGCAATGGATCAGATGTGTAGAGCTGAACCGCAGCCAGCAAGGTGTTGACGACGCTCTGGTTGAGCTGGCCGTCAAGCATCAGGATCGTTTCGAGCAAGGCAAGCGGGGTGCCAATCTCCAGCGAATACCAGCCATAAGTCGACCGGGTAGCCGACGTGTTGTAGAAATTCTGAGCAATGCGTTGCAGCCCTGCATCGACCTGCGCCTTGAGCGTTGGATCGCCCTTCTTGCTCGATCGATCCATAAAATACGCCAGGGCCAACACCTGTACCCGGCGCGCAATCGACATGAGCAACAACCCATTATCTCTCTCAGCGTCAAGGTCTTGCCATAACCGCGCGTTTGCGGTGCTGAACGAGGCGGAGAGCGACGTTGCCTCTGCTGCGATGCCGGCAATGAAGTCATCGTACAAGACGGTGCCGTTCGTTCCACCGGTAACCATCGTTACGTAGCGGGCGCGCAGCGCGGTGAACTCACCGGCCGTCAGCGCAGGCGCCGTTTGCGCCAGAACCTGTTGGGGAAGGGCACCGCTGGCCAGTAACGCCGCACCCGACGCACTGCCACCCACGATTTCACGACGAGAAAATTGACCTGCCATCATCGCTCTCCTGACTATGAACCGGGCTTTGCGCCTCTGCGTCCATCATCAGGAATTGAACTAATCTTTGCAAGTTCAAATTTGTAAATATCCTATGACATAGTTCAAATATGAATTGCCTTGCCCGTGACTCCCATCGCCGCTTCCTTGAACGCTTCAGCGTGGGTGGGGTGGGCGTGGCAGGTATAGGCGATGTCTTCGCTGGTCGCGCCGAACTCCATGGCTTGGGCTGCCTGCGCGATCATCGAGCCGGCGACTGACGCGATCATCCAGACGCCGAGCACCCGATCGGTCTTGGCGTCGGCGATGACCTTCACAAAGCCGTCGGGCTCGTGGTTGGTCTTGGCGCGGCTGTTGGCGAGCATCGGGAATTTGCCGACCTTCACCTCTCCGCGTTCCTTGGCCTGCTCCTCGGTGAGGCCGACGCCAGCGATTTCGGGCCAGGTGTAGACGACCAGCGGGATGACATCGTGGTTCACGATGCCGGTGAGACCCGCGATATTCTCCGCGACCGCAATCCCTTCATCTTCGGCCTTGTGCGCGAGCATCGGGCCGGGGACGACATCGCCGATCGCCCAGATGCCGGGCACGCCGGTTTTGAAGCTGTGATCGATCTCGATCTGGCCGCGCTTGTTGGGGGTGATGCCTGCGGCTTCGAGGTTGAGCCCATCGGTATTGGGGCGGCGGCCGATCGAGACCAGCACGCAATCCGCGGTGATCGTCTCCGCCGCGCCACCGGCGGCGGGCTCGACCGTGATCGTCGCGGTGCTCCCATCGACCGCAACGCCGGTGACCTTGGTCGACAGGCGGAACTCGATGCCTTGCTTCTTGAAGATCTTGTTCGATTCCTTGCGGACCTCACCGTCAAAGCCGGGCAGGATCTGATCGAGATATTCGACGCACGTGACCTTGGCGCCGAGCCGCTTCCACACGCTCCCGAGCTCGAGCCCGATCACGCCGCCGCCGATGACGACGAGGTGTTCGGGCACCTTGGCCAGCTCAAGCGCGCCGGTGGAATCGACGATGATCTGCTTGTCATTATCGACGGCGACGCCGGGCAGCGGCGTCACGCTGGAGCCGGTGGCGATGACGATGTTCTTGGCGCGGTAGCTGGTGCCCGCCACCTCTACGGTATCGGTGCCGGTGAACCTGGCATGGCCCTTCAGCCATTCGACCTTGTTCTTTTTGAACAGGAAGGCGATGCCCCCGGTAAGCTGCTTGACCGCATCCTTCCGCTGCGCGTGGAGCGCATCCATGTCGAGCTCGACCGAACCGAGCTTGATGCCGAGCTTGGCCATCATGCCGTTCGATGCATCGTTGAAGAATTCGGACGCGTGCAGCATCGCCTTTGACGGAATGCAGCCGACATTGAGGCAGGTGCCGCCAAGCGTCTCGCGCGCCTCGACGCAGGCGGTTTTCAGCCCGAGCTGGGCCGCGCGGATGGCCGCTACGTACCCGCCGGGGCCGGAGCCGATGATGAGGACGTCGAAATCATAGTCAGCCATTGTTCTGCCTCACTGCGCCCCTGCGACTGCAAGTGGCTCGGAATTACAGGGTGCACTGCCTATGACCCTGGGCTCCCGCGTGCGCAGGAGCACTTGTTGATCTCAATCAGTGCCCCTGCGTACGCCGGAGCCCAGAATTACACAGGACTCCGCTCGTGGCCCTAGGCTCCTGCGTGCGCAGGAGCACGGACATCATCAAAACAGCGTGTCGTACAAATCCTTCCACTGCGGGTTGTCACGCTCAATGAGTTCGACCTTCCACGCTCGCTTCCATTTTTTCATCTGCAGCTCGCGATAGCGCGCGTTTTGCAGATCGTCTTGCACTTCAAACCAAACAAGAAGCGTGCAGCCATATTTCTTCGAAAAACCATCTATCATCCCGGTGCGGTGCTGGAACGCCCGGGCAGGTAGGTCGCTGGTCACACCGAGATAGAGGGTGCCGTTGCGCTTGCTGGCCATCAGGTAGACGTAACCGGCTTTCGTATAACTTCTCCCATCTTGTGCTCCTGCGCACGCAGGAGCACAGAGTTACGCAGGACTCCGCTTGTAGCCCTCGGCTCCTGCGTTCGCAGGAGCACTTATATTACAAATCGATCAGTATCCGCGTCGGGTCCTCGATAGCATTTTTCAGCGCCACGAGGAACGTCACGGCCTCTCGCCCGTCGATCAGGCGGTGATCATAGCTGAGCGCCAGATACATCATCGGGCGCACCACCACCTGCCCGTCGCGGACGACCGGGCGATCCTCGATGCGGTGGAGGCCGAGCACAGCGCTCTGCGGGGGGTTGATGATCGGGGTCGACATCAGGCTGCCGAACACGCCGCCGTTCGAGATGGTGAAGGTGCCGCCCTGCATCTCCTCCATCTTCAACGTGCCGTCCTTGGCGCGCTTGCCGAAATCGCCGATCGTGCGCTCGATCTGCGCGACCGACATCTGATCGGCGTTGCGGATCACCGGCACGACCAACCCGCCGGGCGAGGACACCGCGACCGAGATATCGGCATAATCGTGATAGACGATCTCGTCGCCTTCGATCGACGCGTTGACGCTGGGAACATCCTTCAGCGCCATGCATGCGGCCTTGGCGAAAAAGCCCATGAAACCGAGCCGGACGCCGTGCTTCTTTTCGAATAGGTCCTTGTACTTGTTGCGGGCCTCGATCACCGCCGACATGTCGACGTCGTTGAAGGTGGTGAGCATCGCCGCGCTGTTCTGGGCTTCCTTCAGCCGCTTGGCGATCGTCTGGCGCAGCCGCGTCATCCGAACGCGTTCTTCCTTACGGATGCCGGTGGTCGCGGCGCTCGGGAGCGGCGCGGGCAGCGGTGCGGCCGGGGCCGGTGCTGGCGCTGGCGCGCTCGCGGCCGCGAGGACATCGTCCTTGGTCAGGCGGCCATCCTTGCCGGTGCCCCTCACCGTGCCGGGATCGACCCCGGTTTCGAGCACCGCACGGCGCACTGAAGGCGAAAGCGCGGCGGCAGCGGCTGGTTCAGCCGGCGCGGGGGCGGGCGCAGGCGTTGACGACGTCGCAGCAGCCGGCGTTGCCCCCGCAGCATCGATCGTCGCGATCATCGCACCGACCAGCACGACATCGCCAACCTTCACCGCATGCTGGCCCATTACGCCCGCAGCGGGGGCGCCAACCTCGACCGAGACCTTGTCGGTCTCCAGACTCGCGACAGGCTCATCGAGCGCGACCGGATCGCCCGGCTGCTTCAGCCATTCGCCGAGTGTTGCCTCGGTAATCGATTCACCCAGAACGGGGACTTTGACTTCGGTTGCCATTTTTTCTTCTGCCTTATTGTGCTTCCGCGAAGGCGGGAGCCCAGTCTGGGTTCCCGCCTTCGCGGGAACACAAGGGTTGGTCACGATTTGCGGGTGCGCCTTATTTCCCCACGGACATTATGGCCCAGCGCATCGGCGATCAGCGCGGCCTGTTCGGTCTGGTGGCGCTTCATCAGGCCAGTCGCGGGCGATGCCGCTGCCGTGCGCCCGGCATAGCGCGGGCGCGCGACCTTGCCGCCGGCATTGGCAAGGCTTTCCTCGATAAACGGTTCGACGAAGCTCCACGCGCCGTTGTTCTTCGGTTCTTCCTGCGCCCAGACCACGGTTTCGAGATTGGTCATGCGCTTCAGCCGGATTGTCAGCGGTTCGCCCGGGAAGGGATAAAGCTGCTCGAGCCGCACGATCGCCGTATTGGTATCGCCTGCCGCGTTGCGCGCTTCCATCAGATCATAGGCGACCTTGCCGGTGCACAGCACAAGCCGCTTCACATCTTCGTCCTTCGGCGCCCATGGATCGGACAGGATCCGCATGAAATGGCTTTCGCCCTGGAAATCCGCCGCCTTCGATACCGCGAGCTTGTGCCGCAGCAGCGATTTGGGGGTGAAGACGACCAGGGGTTTACGGAAATTACGGTGCATCTGCCGCCGCAGCAGGTGGAAGTAATTGGCGGGCGTGGTGCAGTTCGCCACCTGCATGTTATCCTGCGCGCACAGCTGCAGGAAGCGCTCGGGCCGCGCCGAACTATGCTCCGGCCCCTGCCCTTCATAGCCATGCGGCAACAGCATCACGAGGCCATTGGCGCGCAGCCACTTGGCCTCGCCCGCAGCGATGAACTGATCGATCATGATCTGCGCGCCGTTCATGAAATCGCCGAACTGCGCTTCCCAGATCACCAGTGTCTTGGGATCGGCGAGTGCGTAGCCATATTCGAAACCGAGCACGCCATACTCGCTGAGCGGGCTGTCGAGCACTTCGAAGCTGCCATGCTCGATCGTCCAGAGCGGCACGTATTTATGCTCATCGGTCTGATCGACCCACACTGCGTGGCGCTGGCTGAAGGTGCCGCGCCCCGAATCCTGGCCAGACAGGCGGACGCCGTACCCTTCCGAGAGCAGCGAGCCGAAGGCGAGCGCCTCGCCGGTCGCCCAATCGAAATTCTCACCCGATTTGAACATCTCGCGCTTGGCATCGATGACGCGGGCAAGCGTTTTGTGGATCTTCACGGAATCTGGCACCGTCGTCAGCGTGCGGCCGATGCTGTCGAACAGTTTCGGCTCAAGCCCGGTCACGATGTTGCGGCGCGCGCTTTCGGGATCGGCAGGGGCGTGCAGGCCGGACCAGCGGCCCGCGAACCAGTCGGCCTTGTTCGGCTTGTAATTCGCGCCTGCCTCAAACTCGTTTTCGAGCAAGGCAACGAACTGGTTGACCGTATCGTCGATCCACGCCTGATCAATCACGCCTTCAGCCATCAGCTTCTTGCCGTAAACTTCGCTGACATGCGGGTGCTGGCGGATGCGATCATACATCAGCGGCTGGGTGAAGCTCGGCTCGTCGCCTTCGTTATGGCCGAAGCGGCGATAGCACCACATATCGATCACGATATCGCGCTTGAACTTCTGGCGGAATTCGATCGCCATCTTGCAGGCAAAGATTCGATCGCCATCTTGCAGGCAAAGGTCACCGCTTCGGGATCATCACCATTAACGTGAAAGATCGGTGCCTGGACGCCCTTGGCGACGTCCGACGGATAGGGTGACGAGCGCGCATATTGCGGGCTCGTCGTGAAGCCGATCTGGTTGTTGATCACGAAATGCAGGCAACCGCCGGTATTGTAGCCGCGAATGCCCGAGAAGCCGAGGCACTCCCACACGATCCCCTGCCCCGCAAACGCGGCGTCGCCGTGGATCAGCACGGGCAGCGAGCCGGTATGATCGGTCAGATCGCCCGCGATCGTCTGAATGGCGCGGACCTTGCCGAGCACGACCGGATCGGCAGCCTCGAGGTGCGAGGGATTGGCCACCAGCGACATATGGACGTTGATGCCGTCAAACTCGCGATCGGTGCTGGTGCCGAGGTGATATTTCACATCGCCCGAACCCGCGACGTCATCGGGATTGTCCGAGCCGCCACCGAATTCGTGGAAGATGACTCGATAAGCCTTGGCCATCACGTTGGCGAGCACGTTCAGCCGGCCGCGATGGGCCATGCCGTACACAATCTCGCGCACGCCGAACTGGCCGCCATACTTAATCACGCTTTCAAGCGCGGGGATCATGCTCTCGCCGCCATCGAGCCCGAACCGCTTGGTGCCGACATATTTGCGGCCGAGGAATTTCTCCCACTGTTCGGCCTCGATCACTTTTTTCATGATCGCCTTCTTGCCCATCGGCGAGAATTCGATGGCCTTGTCCTGGCCCTCCATTCGGTCTTGGAGGAAGCGGCGCTCCTCCACATCCGAGATGTGCATATATTCGAGGCCGACCGGGCCGCAGTAATTCTTCTGCAGCACCGCCACGATTTCGCGCACGGTGCCCCATTGCATGCCAAGCGCGCCGCCGAGATAGACCGGCTTGTCGAGATCGGCGCCCGAAAAGCCGTGATATTCGGGCGTCAGATCGGCGGGCAGTTCCTGCTTGGCGATGCCCAGCGGATCGAGCTTGGCGGCGAGATGCCCGCGCACCCGGTAGGTGCGGATCAGCATCATTGCGCGGATCGAGTCAGCAGCGGCGGAGGTGACATCGGCGGTCGACGGCGCGGCGGCGACTGCGGGCTTGGGCGCGGCAGCCTTGGCTGGCTTCGCTACAGGCTCCATCTGGCTCGGGTCGAGCGCGGCCGTCAGATCGTCGGTCGTCGTCGCGGGCCAGTTCGCCTGCTGCCAGCTCGGGCCCTGTTCGCTGCCCTCCAGCCCCTCGAAAAATCCGCGCCAGCCCGGTTCGACATCATCGGGCGATTCTTTGTACCGCGCATAAAGCGTTTCGATGAAAGCGGGGCTCACCGAGCCTGCGAGCGCTTCGAAATCCTGGCCTTCATAGCCCATTGCCAACGTCCTTGTTGGGCTTCCGCCTTCGCGGGAGCACAAATCACTTTACCCGTTCAGCACCGCGAGCAACGTTGTGCCCAGTTCGCTGGGCGAATCCGCCATGCGGATGCCCGCCGATTGCATCATCGCGATCTTGCCTTCGGCGCCGCCCTGGCCGCCCGAAACGATCGCGCCAGCATGGCCCATGCGCCGACCCGGTGGTGCCGTGATCCCCGCGATGAAGCCCGCCATCGGCTTTTTCCGGCCGCGCTTGGCTTCGTCGATCAGGAATTGTGCGGCTTCTTCTTCGGCCGATCCGCCGATTTCGCCAATCATGATGATCGACTTGGTCTCGTCATCGGCGAGGAACAGTTCGAGCATGTCGATGAAGTTGGTGCCGTTGACCGGATCGCCACCGATGCCGACTGCGGTCGACTGGCCGAGCCCGGCGTTGCTGGTCTGGAACACAGCTTCATAGGTCAGCGTGCCCGAGCGCGAGACGACGCCGACCGAGCCCTTTTTGAAGATGCTACCGGGCATGATGCCGATCTTGCACTCGCCGGGGGTGAGCACACCGGGGCAATTGGGACCGATCAGCCGTGATTTGCTGCCCGACAGCGAGCGCTTGACCTTGACCATGTCGAGCACCGGAATGCCCTCGGTAATGCAGACAATCAGCGGCACTTGCGCATCGATCGCCTCAAGGATCGAATCCGCAGCGAACGCTGGCGGCACATAAACGACCGATGCGGTCGCGCCTGTCTTCGCGACCGCCTCATGCACGGTATCATACACCGGCAGATCAAGATGCGTGGTGCCGCCTTTGCCCGGCGTAACGCCGGCAACCATCTGCGTGCCATATTCCAGCGCCGCCTTGGTATGGAAGCTGCCGGTTTCGCCGGTCATCCCTTGCGTGATGACCTTGGTGTTCTTGTCGACGAGGATGCTCATGGGGCGGATACGCTCCGTTTTTAAAGGGTCAATTCGGCCAGGGCCGGTCGGGATCGAGATCGTGCAGCCGGGTCATGATGTCGTCCCAGCTGTATGGGCATGTTTCAGGCAAATGATGCGCAGGGACGCCTGTTTCCTCTTCCACATCCTCAGGTATTCCGAGATAGGCCAACTCTATAGCTTCGTCGCGCCTCGCCTTATAACTAGGATTGTCGGCTAGCAGCTTGGTAACTGCGCGGCGTTGACTGCGGATTGTCTTGCGCCAGCTTTGCCCGCGCAGGTCGGGCTGATAATCCCATTTGAGCATGTGAAAGACGATGAGTTCGATGGCGCTGCTGAATGCGCGGAATTCGCTTCTGCCCACGCTTTCGACCTCATCAACCAAATTTGCGATGTCAAGTTCGTCAAACCGATGTTCGCGCAGTAACATTGCCTGCGCCTCGAGCCATGCCGCAAAATCCTCTTCATACGCCGGGTAGTTCCGCCGCGCCGAGGAAAGTGGATCATGTTCAGCCATGCAATCTCAATATCATGATCAGCTCTGCGTTCGTAGTCAGTTCAGCGACCCGTCGATCGCCTTGCACGCCACCAGCAGTTCCTTCACCGCATCGACCGAGACCTTCAGGTTCGCCTTCGCCTCATCATCCAGCGCGATTTCGACGATCTGCTCGACACCGCCGGCACCGATGACCACGGGCACGCCGACATAGAGATTGTCGATGCCGTACTGGCCGGTCAGATGCGCCGCGGCGGGGAGGACGCGCTTCTGGTCGTAGAGATAGGCCTCTGCCATCGCGATGCCGCTGGTGGCAGGCGCGTAATAAGCCGAGCCGGTCTTGAGCAGCGCGACAATCTCGCCGCCGCCGCTGCGGGTGCGTGCGACGATCGCGTCGATGCGCTCCTTGGTCGAACGGCCCATCGCGATCAGATCGGGCACCGGGATGCCCGATACGGTCGAATACTGGATCACCGGGACCATCGTATCGCCATGGCCTCCGAGCACGAAGCTGGTGACGTCCTTGACCGAGACCTTGAATTCATCCGCGAGGAAATGGCTGAACCGCGCGCTATCGAGCACGCCGGCCATGCCGACGACCTTGTTGTGCGGCAGGCCGGAAAATTCGCGCAGCGCCCAAACCATCGCGTCGAGTGGGTTGGTGATGCAGATGACGAACGCGTCGGGCGCGTTGGCGGCAATGCCCTGACCCACGGCCTTCATCACCTTCAGGTTGATGCCGAGCAGATCGTCGCGGCTCATACCGGGCTTACGGGCGACACCAGCGGTGACAATGATGACGTCTGCGCCCGCGATATCGGCGTAATTGTTCGATCCCGTGATCGTCGCGTCGAAACCCTCTACGGGGCCGCACTGCGACAGATCGAGTGCCTTGCCCTGCGGCACACCCTCTACAACGTCGAACAACACGATATCGCCAAGGCCCTTCAAGGCGGCGAGATGGGCGAGCGTGCCGCCAATGTTACCAGCACCGATCAGCGCGATTTTCTTGCGAGCCATCTTCATCCTCCGGCGACGGGGCGGGTGCAGAAAGGTCCCGCAAAGCGTTCGCGGCTTAGGCGCTTTGGCAGGGCGCTGCAACCGGGCAAATGCCCTAAATATGCCCCTTAATGATAACGCTTCTCAATTGCGAGAAATCGTCCCGTCAATGTGCGCCATGCCCCCGCGCAAGGTAAAGATCGGACTGCATTTCTTCCAGGCGCGACACCGTTCGTTCGAATTCGAACGCGCCATCGCCCGTCACATAGAGTGCGCCGGGAGATGCATCTGCCGCCGCGATCAGCTTGACGTTGTTTTCGTACAGCGCGTCGATCAGCGTCACGAAGCGCGCCGCCTCATTGCGATTTTCGGGCCCCAATTGCGGAATGCCGACGATGAAGACGGTATGGAAACGCCGCGCGATCGCCAGATAATCGGCCGCCCCACGCGGCTCGCCGCACAGCCGCTTGAACGAGAATACAGCGACCCCCTTCAGGCTTTTCGGCACGTGCAGCGTGCGGCCGCCTTGTACCGGAATATCCTCGGTCGGCACATGTGCGCGGTCTTCGGGCGGATAATCGGTTAGCCGAAAGAATGCCGATGACAGCGCCTTGGTTGCGGCCGGACCATTGGGCACCAGCCACATGTCCATTTGGCCGAGGCGATCGCGGCGGTAATCGATCGGGCCATTCAGGCTGACGACCTGCGTCTTTTCCTGAATCAGCGCGATGAAGGGCAGAAAAAGTTCGCGGTTCAGCCCGTCCTTGTAGAGTTCGGTCGGGGCCCGGTTGCTTGTCGCGACCACCGTCAGCCCGCGCGCCCACATCGCGGTGAACAGACGAGAGAGGATGGCGGCATCGGCCATGTTGTTGACGACCATCTCATCAAACGCGATCAGCCGCGCCTCGCCGACCATCGCGGTGGCGACGGGGACGATCGGGTCACCCGCCTCCTTCTTTCGTTCCTCGGCGATGCGCTGATGTACTTCGAGCATGAACTCGTGGAAATGGACGCGGCGTTTGCGGCGCACATCGACGCAGCTGTAAAACAAGTCCATCAGCATCGATTTGCCGCGCCCGACGCCACCCCACAAATACACCCCGCGCGGTGGCTCCGGCGGGCGACCGAGTGCACGCCACAAGACGGAGCCACGCTTCGGCGTCGCCTCCAGATCCGTCGCGAGCGCCGCGAGCGTCAATACGGCCGCCTGCTGCTCGCGATCGGGTCGCAACTCACCCGCCTTGAGCAACTGGTTATACCGATCGAGCACGAAGGTCACGTCACCAGTCCCCATCCCTTGTCATGCTGAACATGGTCCAGCGTCCGCAACACGGCCAAGACAGCTCGCCATTGCGGCATAGCTGGCCCTGAAACAAGTTTGGGGTGAGATCATGGCAGGCATAAACGCGCCGGAAGAAAACGACGTCAGGCTTGTCGCTTCGTCGGTTTGCGGATCGTACCCGAAAAGGCGAGGATCTTGTTCTCCCCTTCGCCATCGCCCTGCACCACCAGCCCGCGCAGGAACAGCAGTCGCCCGGTTTCGCGCAGCAATTCCACCTGCGCCTCGATCGGCTGGCCGACAACGCCGCGCCCCATAAACTGAGTCGACAGATCGAGCGTCACCGCGGTGCCCGCTTCGATCAGGCCGAACCCGCGCGATGCCGCGAACAGCGCCATATCGACAAAGCCGAGCAAGGCGCCGCCATGCACCGCATTGCTGAGGTTGGAATGCTGGTGCCCCGGCGTCATCCGCACGCGGGCGATTTGCCCCTCCACCTTCAGCAGAAACGGCCCGAACAGGCTGTTGAACCGGGTGGGATCAGCCAGTGCCCAGGTCATCCAGCCGGGGTGATCGGGCGATTCGGTGTAGAGGAAGGGGGGTGGCTGGTTGGTCACAACAAAAAACCGTTCGTGTCGAGCGAAGTCGAGACACCCTGCGCAGCGCCCGTGGCACGTCCCCCCGATATCTCGACCATGCTCGACAGGGCCTTCGCTCGGGACAAACGGTTCGTTGGGTGCGAGGTTAAACCACCCGTTCGACTTCCATCTTCTTGATCTCTGCGATCGCCTTGGCGGGGTTGAGGCCCTTGGGGCACACATTCGCGCAGTTCATGATCGTGTGGCAGCGATAGAGCCGGAACGGGTCCTGCAGCTCATCAAGCCGCTCGCCGGTCATCTCATCACGGCTGTCGGCCAGCCAGCGATAGGCCTGGAGCAGAATGGCGGGGCCGAGAAACTTGTCGGCATTCCACCAATAGCTGGGGCAGCTCGTCGAGCAGCAGGCGCACAGGATGCATTCGTACAGCCCGTCAAGCTTGGCGCGGTCGGCCGGCGACTGGAGCCGTTCCTTGCCCGATGGCGGCGGGGTGACGGTCTGCAGCCATGGCTTGATCGAGGCATATTGCGCGTAGAAATGGGTGAAATCGGGCACGAGATCCTTGATCACGCTCATCGCGGGCAGCGGCGTGATCTGCACATCGCCCTTCACATCCTCGATCGCCTTGGTGCAGGCGAGCGTGTTGGCGCCATCGATGTTCATCGAGCAGGAGCCGCAAATCCCCTCGCGGCACGAGCGGCGGAAGGTGAGCGACGAATCCTGCTCGGCCTTCATCTTGATCAGCGCATCGAGCACCATCGGGCCGCACTCGTCGAGATTGATCTCGAACGTATCGAAATGCGGATTCTGGCCGCTATCGGGATCATAACGATAGACTTTGAACTTCTTGATCCGCGTCGCCTCGCTGCCGTCAGCCGATTTGGGCGCCTTGTGCACCTTGCCCTGGGGCTTGATCTTGCTGTTCTTCGGCAGGAAAAATTCGGCCATCGCTCAACTCGTCCTATCAGGTGCGCGGGGGCTTAAACGGCCCCGATACAAGGGTCGATACATGACCGGGCGCGGCCCCGCAAATGTTTGTGCACGCCTTGCGTACGGCAATAGTGCCGGGTAGCGCGACGCGATGCGGCTCGACCAATGCCATAATGTGGATGATTTCCGTCGGCTCGCCAAAGCGCGGCTGCCGGGGCCGGTATTTCACTATATCGACGGTGCAGCAGACGACGAAGTCACGCGGCGGCGCAATACTGCCGCTTATGAAACGTGCGACCTGGTGCCTAACGTTCTGGCGGGCGTGCAGGAGATCGACACCAGCGTGACGGTGATGGGCAAGCGCATCGCCATGCCGCTGTTCCTTTCCCCCACCGCGCTGCAACGGCTGTTCCACTGGCGCGGCGAGCGCGCAGTGGCGGCAGCGGCGGAGAAGTTCGACACCTGGTTCGGGATTTCCTCGCTCGCCACCGTCAGCATCGAGGAGATCGGCCGGACGATCGCCTCTCCCAAGCTTTTCCAACTCTATGTTCACAAGGACAAGGGGCTGAACGCGGCGATGATCTCGGCGTGCAAGGCGGCGAAATTCGATGCCATCGCGCTGACGGTCGACACAATCGTCGGCGGCAATCGCGAGCGGTGCCTGCGGACGGGCTTCACCTCGCCGCCGCGGCTCACGCCCTCTTCGGCGCTTAGCTTTGCAATGCATCCGCGCTGGACGCTCGACTATTTGCTGCGCGAGCCGTTCGAGCTATCGAACCTGAAGGATTATCTCGACGAAGGATCGCGCAAATCGATGTCGGTCGGTGAGTATTTCACCAAAATGCTCGACCAGTCGCTGGACTGGAAAACCGCCGAGGCGATCCGCGCCGATTGGGGCGGCGAATTCTGCCTGAAGGGGATCATGTCAGTGGATGATGCTCGCCGCGCGATCGATATCGGCGCGACGGCGATCATGGTATCGAACCATGGCGGCCGCCAGCTCGATGGAAGCCGCGCACCGTTCGATCAGCTGGCGGAGATTGTCGACGCGGTCGGCGACCGGATCGACGTGATCTGCGACGGCGGCATCACGCGTGGATCGCATGTGCTGAAGGCTCTAAGCGTCGGGGCAAAGGCGTGCTCCGGGGGACGGCTGTATCTCTATGCGCTCGCCGCCGCCGGTCAGGCGGGGGTGGAACGGACGCTGGGCAATCTGCAGGCCGAAATCATCCGCGACATGAAACTGATGGGCGCGAAATCGGTGAGCGATCTGGGGCGCGGCAATTTGCGCTGGCGGTAACCAAGGACAACGGTTGAATCCGGAATTGCAAGTCACCCGCCGAGACAATATCCTTCGACCAACCTTGGGGGAATTGGGCATGGGGAAGCTTCACACCGCATTCATTCTGTCAGCAGCTTTGCTTGGTGGTATCGCCATTGCACAACGAGCGTTGCCAACCGCCACAGGCCCGGACGGACAGAGCTATCGCGCCGTAAACCCGGCCGTCGTTCAAGGCATTATGTCAAAAATGCAGTCTCGCCTGCCGGTCAACAGTTCAAAACTTGATCTGCAAAAAGGCCTCAATGTCTGCCTTGCTGATTGCGCGAAGCTGGTCGATGCCGAATCGGTAACTGGCAAAGGCTGCGGCGAGATGAAGCCGGATACGAAATTTGACGGCGTGGTAACAACCGAATGCAAAAAGAAGACCTCGATATCTATCCCGGCATCGGCATTCATTCCGCAGTGTGAACAGGCTTGCAGGGACAAGTTTCGTTATTGAGCGAAGAGCCTATCGGCTCTCAAACTTCCGCCGCGACTGACATCACCGCCGCTGCAGCAGCTCGATCGCCGGGCGCCCGACTGGCGCGGTAGCCCCCTTGGGCGTCCGCTTATCCAGTTCGGCAAGCCATTCGCTGGCCCGCGCGCCGATCGACGTCTGCGGCTGCGAGGGGGGTAGCCGATCGGCATTTTCCCATTTCGCAACCAGCGCGGTTGCTTCGGCACTGGCCGCCGCGAGTGGCTGCCCCTTGCGCAGCGCGTTGTTGATCAGCGCGTCGCCGTAAAAGGTCCAGTCATTGTCCGATTGGCACCCGAAGGAGGAACGATCCCCTGACGACGCCGTGAGCACCGCCGTCTCCGCTCCGGCCAGCGCGGGGACGAAAATGCCCGAGTAACAGGCGCTGACGATCACCAGCCGCCGCTCGATCCCCAGCGCGCCCAGCATTGCCGCAAGCCGCGGGGGGGAGATCGCGCCGAACCCCTGATCGGCATCGTTATAGACAATGCCGATCGGCGCACCGTGGCTGGTGGTATAGAGGATCAGCACGTCTTCGCGGGCGTCCATCAGCTCGGCGATGCGCGACAGCGCAATGCTCAAATGATCGGGGCTGCCGCGTGGCAGATCGCTCGGCGCGCTGCCATCGCTGCCCGCCAGAACGACCGTGCGGCCCGCCGCGTCATAACGCCGCGCAAGCACCTTCGCGGCCTCCCGCGCCTCGCGCCCGAACACCGGATCGCTGTCGAGCGCGATCGACACGACATAGGCATCGACCACCCCTTTGCGCTGCGGCAGCAACCCTCCGATCGCCCGCGCGATGCGGCGATGCTCGGCGAGCATATCATCTGGCGCCCGGTCCCGCTCCACCTGCATTCCGCCATTGGCGTAGGCGATCAGGTCATCGGTCCCGTTACCGATCACCGGCGGCGGGCGCGTGTGTTGCGGCGCGCGATACTGGGTGGATTGCTGCGCCGTTGACGCGCCGGCAAGGCCCGCGAGCAGCACCGCCATGGTCAACCGTACTGCCGCCCTTACCCGCACACCGCGCCCCTTACTGCCAACCAACATGTCGGTGGTTGGGGGCGACGGAGTCAACGGGGATTGCGCCTCCGCATCCCGCTAGACACCGGACATTATCGATTTCGGCAGGTCGTCCGCTCAATACACCCGCTTCTTCGGCTTGATATACTCGATATCGTCGGTGAGCGTGTAATCATGGACCGGGCGGTAATCGATGCCGACGCCGCCACCCTTGCCGCCCCAGCCGTCGAACGTCGCGATGGTATGCTTCATCCACCCAGCATCGTCGCGATCGGGGTAATCCTCGTTCACATGCGCGCCGCGTGATTCCTGACGGTTGGCGGCGCTGTGGACGGTTACCACTGCCTGCGCGATCAGGTTGTCGAGTTCGAGTGTTTCGACCAGATCGGTGTTCCAGATCAAGGAGCGATCATTGACGCTGACGTCGCCCATCGACGCATAGATTTCACCGATCTTGGCCTTGCCTTCGGCGAGCAGCGCATTGTCGCGGAACACGGCGCAGTTCTTTTGCATCGTGCGCTGCATCGCGCCACGGATTTGCGCGGTGGGCGTGCCGCCCTTGGCGTGGCGGAAATGATCGAGGCGGCCGATTGCCAGTTCCTCTGCCGATTTCGGCAGCGGGTTGTGCGGCGTGTTGGGCTTCAGCGTATCCTTGATCCGCAGGCCCGTCGCGCGGCCGAACACCACCAGATCGATCAGCGAGTTCGATCCGAGCCGGTTGGCGCCGTGGACCGAAACGCAGGCCGCCTCGCCCACCGCGAACAGGCCGGGGACGACGCTGTCGGGGTTGCCATCCTTCAGGTTCACGACCTCGCCGTGGAAGTTACACGGGATGCCGCCCATATTGTAATGCACCGTCGGCGCGACCGGGAGCGGCTGGCGGGTCAGATCGACCCCGGCGAAAATCTTGCCCGTCTCGGTTATGCCGGGCAGCCGCTCTGCCAGCACCTTGGGATCGATATGATCGAGGTGCAGGTAGATATGGTCCTTTTCCTTGCCGACGCCGCGGCCTTCGCGGATTTCCATCGCCATAGAGCGCGACACAACGTCACGCGAGGCGAGGTCCTTAGCCGACGGGGCATAGCGCTCCATGAAGCGCTCGCCTTCGGAGTTGGTCAGGTAGCCGCCCTCGCCGCGTGCGCCTTCGGTGATCAGCACGCCCGCGCCATAAATGCCGGTCGGGTGGAACTGGACGAATTCCATGTCCTGCAGTGGCAGGCCAGCACGCAGCACCATGCCGCCGCCGTCACCCGTGCAGGTGTGCGCCGACGTGGCGGAGAAATAGCAGCGGCCATAGCCGCCGGTCGCCAGCACCGTCTGGTGGCTGCGGAAACGGTGGATCGAGCCGTCATCCATGCACAAAGCGATCACGCCCCGGCACACGCCGTCTTCCATGATCAGATCGAGCGCAAAATACTCAATGAAGAAGTCGGTGTCGTACTTGAGGCTCTGTTGATAGAGCGCGTGGAGCATGGCGTGGCCGGTGCGGTCAGCGGCGGCGCAGGTGCGCTGGGCGGGTGGCCCCTCCCCCATATTCTGCATCATGCCGCCGAACGGGCGCTGGTAGATCTTGCCCTCTTCGGTGCGGCTGAACGGCACACCGGCATGTTCGAGCTCATAAACGGCAGCGGGGGCTTCGCGGCAGAGATATTCGATCGCGTCCTGGTCACCGAGCCAGTCGGAGCCCTTGACGGTATCGTACATGTGCCAGGTCCAGTGATCCGGCCCCATATTGCCGAGCGACGCGGCGATCCCGCCCTGGGCGGCCACGGTGTGGCTGCGCGTCGGGAACACCTTAGTGATGCACGCGGTTTTCAGCCCTGCCTCGGCAATGCCCATCGCAGCGCGCAGGCCCGAGCCGCCCGCGCCGACGACGACGGCGTCATAGGTGTGATCGATGATCTTATAGGCAGCGGTCATGCGATCGGTGCTCCGGCAGCAAAGGCGATTTTCAGGATCGAGAAGATGGCGATCGTGGCCGCCCCCAATGTGAAGAAGGTGAGCAGCACCATCAGTGCAGCGCGCATCGCGCCGTGTGCATAATCCTCGATCAGCACCTGCAGCCCCATGCGGAAATGGTAGAAGGTGCTGGCAACCAGCAGGATCATCGGGATCGCGGCGAGCGGGCTGCTGAGCCACAATTGCATCGTCGCATAATCGTGCTGGGGCAGCCGCGCGAGCGAGGCGAACAGCCAGAGCATCAGCACCAGATTGCCCCCGGCGGTCAGCCGTTGATGCCACCAATGATGCGCGCCCTCATTCGAGGAGCCCAGGCCGCGCACGCGGCCGAGTTCGGTTCCGCTACCCATGATTATTTCCCCGCCAGCAGATAGGCCCAATAGGCGATAGTCAGCACGATCGAGAGCAGGATCGTCGATTGCGCCCACAGCTTGTTGGTCTTGAGTTCATAGCCTGCGCCGGTGTCGAGCAGCAGGTGACGGATGCCGCTGGCCATGTGCTGGAAAAAGGCGAAGGTCAGCCCGATGCCGAACAGATAGCCGATCGGGTTCAGCGCGCCTGATTTGACCGTGAACACATCCATGAATTGCGCATAAGTCGCCTCGCCCCCGGCGAGCGCCGCCAGCCACCAAACGAACAGCACCGTGCCGACGGTGGCCATGCCATCGCCGGTTGCGCGGTGGAGGATCGAGACCAGCATGTGCGGCCCCCATTTCCAGATGCTCAAATGCGGCGAACGGGGGCGTGCGACGGATGGTTGTGTTGCCAAGACGAAATCCTTGCTTGCTGTGCCGCCGTATTAGCCGCGAGCGGGGGCGATGCAACCCGGCACAAGGGCCAAGGGCAAATCAGGCGATCCGTTTCGCCGTCAATCACGCGAAAAACGGCCATCTCCAAGGATTTCCTAACCAGCCCTTAACCAAATCGGGATACGCCACTCCATGAAGTCTGTGAGACGACCGATATCCGGCGTCGGCGTGGAGGTGCTGTTTTGACTAGCCATGACTTGCCCGTAACCGGTGCCCTGGCGGCCGCCATCGATCTGTCGGCGCGCCTGCGCGTCTTCGACTTCGACGGTTCGCTCGCCAGTGCCAGCCGCGATGTATGGGCAACGATCGAGCCTGAAATTGTATCGGTATCAGAAGCTTACTGGCAACAATGGCTGCGCTGCTTTGCCGATGAGCGCCACTGGGCGCCGCATGAAACCGCCAAGATGATCGATCTGGGTGTGGTGTTCCTGCGCAATCGCTTTCTTGAAACCAGCAGGCGCGACTGGGTCGAATCGATCGAGCGATCGGTCGCATCGGCGTATGTCGGCGGTGTTTCGCCGATGGCGCTGCTGTCGATGATCAACGCCAGCGATCGCGCTGCGCTTGATGTCATGATGCGCCGGGTCGATCGTGCCGATCCCAGGCTGCCCCTGCTGATCGACACCTTGCTGCGCCTTTCAGCACTGGAAGGCGAAATCACCGTCGCCTTATACAACGCCTATCGCGATCATACTGCCGGTGTCGCCCGCGACCGGCTGGCGACCGAATTCCGCGATGGCATCGCCAAGATGGTTGAGGGCGTCAGCCTGGAAGGCAGCCAGTTGCGCGCACAGGCCGGTCGTACATCGAGCTCGACCCGCGGTATGCTTGGCAAAACGTCCGAAGTCGCCGCCGCTGCAGAACAATCCGCTGTCGCGATGCGCGAAGCCGCACAAACCGCCGCCGGGCTGATCCGCGCGATCGAGGATGCCCGTAGCGAAGTCGAGGCTGCAGCCGACATCGCGACCCGCGCCAGCGGCCAGGCAGGTGCTGCGGTCGGCATGTCAGAAACATTGTCCGAACATGCCAAGTCGATCGAATCGATCCTGGGGCTGATCCGCGACATTGCCGGGCAGACCAATTTGCTGGCGCTCAATGCAACGATTGAAGCAGCGCGCGCAGGCGATGCCGGGCGCGGCTTTGCCGTGGTCGCGCAGGAAGTGAAGAGCCTCGCCAACCAGACCGCGCGGGCCACCGACGACATCGCCGCCAAGATCGCCGCCATCCAGTCAGCCACGCGCTCGACGGTGGAAACCAATGCCTCGATCCGATCGACTGTCGCCGAGGTGCAGCTGTCCGCCGAGAAAATTCGCCGCGCGATGGAAATGCAGGCGCAGACGGTCACTGCCATCACCGCATCAGTCGATGAAACCGCCCTCGCCGCTGATTCGATGTCGAACACCATCGCCGCGATCCGCGAAGATACAGAGACTGTTGCCAGCGATATCGATCGTGTCGGCCTGGGCTTTGACGCCTTTGATGCACGACTAGGGACGCTGAAAACCACCGCAAGCGACTTCATTTCGAAAGTCGCAGCATAAGGAAGAGGAATTACCCTGATGGCTGACAAGCGTCAGACGACTCTCGGCGGATGGAGTGGTGCGGCCCGCACCGCAGCGCAATGTGTGAGCGATTATGACTGGGATCAGGCCATCGGCCCTGGTGCTGCCGAAATCGGACGCCTTATCACCGGATCGGAAGAGGCAATCGCCGGTGCATTCTGGGAACATTATCTGTCGCTGCCGGTGACCGAGCATATTCGGCGGATGCTGCCCAAGCACATCCTTGACGTGCGGATCCAAAAAAGTGCGGCCTACACGCGCCTGAAATATGCGGATCCTTTTGGCGACAAATGGATGCTCACCGCGCTGAATCACGCCAACGAAACGCATGAGAGCAAGGTGCCGCTGCCGGCGCTGCTTTCATCGCTCAGCTTTGCGCATAGCCGCACCTTGAAGATTATCGCCGAGAAACTAATTGGTGACACGCAACGATCGCAGCATCTGGCTGACATCGTGCAGCGCCTTGCGCTGGTTGAGGCCGATGTGATGACAACGCATCTCGGCATGCGCGATGCCCAGGTGGCGCGCGACGAACGCCGCAGCCGGTCTGCGCAGTTCAGCGAGAGCATCGCCACCTCGATCGAAGGGGCAGCCGCGCTTGGCAACCGCATCCGCATCCAGGCGCAGACCGCGTCGAGTTCGACTCGGGGCATGCTGGGCAAGACGTCCGAAGTCGCCGCTGCTGCGGAGGAATCAGCCGTTGCCATGCGGGAAGCGGCGCAAACCGCCGCCGGCCTGATCCACGCGATCGACGATGTTCGCAGTGAAGTGGAGGCCGCTGCCGACATTGCCACCCGCGCGAGCGAGCAGGCTGGGGCTGCAGTCGGCATGTCCGAAGCCTTGTCCGAGCACGCGAAATCGATTGAATCGATCCTTGGCTTGATCCGCGATATTGCCGGGCAGACCAATTTGCTCGCGCTGAACGCGACGATCGAGGCGGCGCGTGCTGGAGATGCCGGGCGCGGCTTTGCTGTGGTCGCGCAGGAAGTGAAAAGCCTCGCCAACCAGACCGCGCGCGCCACCGACGATATTGCCGGCAAGATTGCTGCCATCCAATCTGCCACGCGCTCCAGCGTCGATACCAGCGCCTCGATTCGCTCCACCGTCGCCGAAGTTCAGGCATCCGCCGACAAGATCCGCCGGGCGATGGAAACCCAGGCACAGACGGTGATCGCCATCACCGCATCGGTCGACGAAACCGCGCTCGCCGCCGATTCGATGTCGAGCACGATTGCCACGATCCGCACCGATACCGAAGCCGTCGCCAGCGACATTGATTCGCTCGAACGGGCATTCGGAGAAGTCGATGACCGGCTCGGTGGGCTGAAAGGCGCGGCCGACACCTTCTCCGCAAGCGTGGCGGCGTAACGCGCCAGTACTTGCCGTCGGGGTGACGAACGGGTGGAAGGCGGCTAATCCGCCGCGATGACCAACATTCTCCTTACCGGTTCAAGCCGCGGCATCGGTGCCGCGATTGCGGCCGCGCTCGACCTGCCCGGCATTACGCTGATCGGCCATGGCACAAACAGCGGCATCCCCGCCGATTTCGTCGATCCCGCCGCCCCCGCTGTGCTGTGGCAGGCGGCGCTCGACCAGTTTGGCGGGCAGATCGACGTGCTGATCAACAATGCCGGGGTGTTCGAGGAAAACCCGATCGATCGGGACGATGACGCCTGGCTCGCCAACTGGAACCGGACGATGCAGATCAACCTGACCGCGTCCGCCGCGCTGTGCCGCCTCGCGGTGCGGCACTGGCAGGAGCGCAAGGCGCCCGGGCGGATCGTCAACATCGCCAGCCGCGCCGCCTATCGCGGCGACAGTCCCGCACACTGGCATTATGCTGCATCCAAGGCCGGGATGGTCGCGATGACCAAGTCGATCGCGCGCGGCTATGCTCGTGACGGCATCCTGGCGTTCGCGATCTGCCCCGGCTTCACGATGACCGGCATGGCGGAGGATTATCTGGCCAGCCGCGGGGGCGACAAACTGCTCGCCGACATTCCGCTCGGCCGCGTCGCCGACCCAGCCGAAGTCGCCACCGCCGCACGCTTCCTGGCGCTCGACGCGCCACCATCGATGACCGGCGCGGTGCTCGACATCAACGGGGCGAGCTATGTCCGCTAGCTGGAAGCTCACCCTGCCCTGCACGCGGGCGGAGGCGGAGGCGATTGATGCGGCGGATGATCTGGGGATCGTGCCCGCGCCGGTGCTGATGACCTGCGAGATGACGCCCGACGACCCCGAAGACTGGCAGCTCGAGGCATTTTTCGAGGGCAAGCCCAGCGCCGCTGCGCAGAACGCCGTCCGCGCGCTGGTGCCGAGTGCGCGACGCGTGCAGGCTAAACCCGAGCGCGTACCCGATCAGGATTGGGTGACGTTGAGCCAGGCGGGGCTGGAGCCAGTGCAGGCCGGGCGGTTCTTCGTCCACACCGCCGCCCATGCAGGCATGATTCCGCCGGGCACGCGCGCCTTCCAGATCGAAGCGAGCCGCGCATTCGGCACGGGCCATCACCAGACGACCAGCGGCTGCCTGATGATGCTCGATCGGCTGAAGCGCCAGGGCGTGCCGGTGCGCAACCTGATTGACATTGGTACCGGCACCGGGCTGCTGGCGTTCGCCGCGCTGCATTTATGGCCAAGCGCCTATGCCACCGCGTCCGACATCGACCCCGCATCGATCGACGTGACGCAGGAGAATGCGGCGATCAATGGCGTCCCCACCGGCGCAAATCGCGGGCAGATCACACTCGCCGCCGCGCCTGGCCTGCAGCACCCATTGCTGATCGCCCGCGCGCCCTATGACCTGGTGGTCGCCAATATCCTTGCCGGACCGCTGATCGCGCTGGCCCCACAGATCGCAATGGCGCTGGCACCGGGCGGCACACTGGTGCTCGCCGGGCTGCTCAGCGATCAGGCAACGGCGGTAATCGCGGCCTATCGGCGGCAAGGCCTGATGCCGATGGGACGGATCACGATGGGCGACTGGCCGACGCTGCAGCTCCGTAAACGCCAGCGTTACGGGCAGGACCGGGTAACACGCCTCGCCCCGCCCATGCCCGAAGCTCCTAATTTCGGGAGCTGGTGAGGGGCCGCTGTCGAAGCAGATTTCCGACACAAAACCTGTTTTCCGTTCGGCCTGAGCGAAGTCGAAGGCCACGCGCATCGTCATGTGCTTCGACTTCGCTCAGCACGAACGGGGAGTGATTGCCTCATTGTTCAGCCCCCGCAATCGCGCCAGATCCTCCGGCGTATCGATGTCGATCAGCTCCTCAGGACTGGTGATGATGTGAATGCCAGCGCGGATCATCGCGCGGCCACCCTCGTCGCCAGTCGCCTCGGCAAGCGCCGCGAAACGCCCGGCGGCGAACACCGCGGGGGGACAAGCGCGGCTACCGTCGCTGCTCGCGACGACTGCATCATCTCCGTTGCACGCATCGAGCAACCGCAACACATGCGCCAGCGTCACGCGTGGCATATCCGCCAGCACGACCAGCATTGTCGATGCACCCGCCGCCTGCGCGGCGGCAACACCCAGCCGCACCGATCCCGACAACCCGGCTTCCGGCGCGGGATTGGCTATCACCCGGTAGCCCCGCGCCTCGAAATCAAGCGCTGTGCCCGACGTAATGGCCACACGGTCCAAGAACGATGCCCCCTCCAGCGCCGTCACCACGTGCATCGCGAGCGGCTGACCGAGGAAATCCACCGCCAGCTTGTCATCATCCCCGAACCGCAACGATCGCCCTGCCGCAAGCAGCACCAGCATCGTGCGATCAGGCGTGATCACGGCACTTTCGCGTGGAACGCCGCGACCATTGCGGCGGCAATCGACAGCGCGATCTCCGACGGGCCGACCGCGCCGATATCGAGCCCGACCGGCGCATCAATCCGGTCCAGATTGGCCTCGCTGACCCCTGCAAGCGCCAGCCGTTCGCGCCGCGCGGCATGGCTGCGGCGCGAGCCTAGAGCGCCGACATAACCGGTCGGTGCAGCAAGTGCGGCGACCAGCGCGGGATCGTCAATCTTGGTATCGTGGCTGAGCGTTACGACGGCGGTCGACGATCCAGGTGCATAGGCCGCCACGGCTTCGTCAGGCCAGCGATCGTCGAGCGTGACGCCGGGAAAGCGCTCCTCAGTGAGGAAGCGCGCGCGCGGATCGATCACGACCGTGGCAATCCCGAGCTCGCGCGCCAGCCCAGCGAGCGCCTGCGCTATCTGCACCGCACCGATGATCAGTAGGCGGCGCGGCGGATTATAGCGGTTCGCGAACACCGCGCCCTCGGCCGGCCGCAAATTACTCTGGCCAGTGGCAAGATCGGTAGTGACTGTCAGCGCCTGCCCGGCGTCGCGCGCATCGGCGATGCGATCGAACAATTCGGGATCGAATCCCTCGGCCGAAACAGGCTGCACCAGCACCTCGATCTCGCCACCGCAGGGCAGCCCGACTTCCCAGGCAGCGGCGTCGGCGACGCCGTAGCGCTTGAGCTGGAACGGCGAGCCCGCGATCACTTCGGCCGCGGTCGCCATGATATCGCTTTCGACGCACCCGCCCGACACCGATCCTTCGAACCGGCCATCGGCATGGACGAGCATATGACTGCCGCGCGGACGCGGGGCGGAGCCCCAGGTCGAAACGACCGTGGCGAGCGCCATCGGTGCGCCTTTCCAGGCGGCAGCGGCGGAGAGGACGGAATCGTTATCGGCCATGGTTGTTCCTGTTCACCAACTACGCCGTCATTCCCGCGAAGGCGGGAATCCAGCTTCTGTTTGGACGTCGGCAGGAAGAAGCTGGGCCCCCGCCTTCGCGGGGGTGACGGGAAACAAGGGTTGTCGCGAGCACGTCGATCACACCGGTGGCAAACTCGGCAAAATCTGATCGAGCGTCATTGGCCAATCGCGCACGCGCACCCCGCAGGCGTTGTAGACCGCGTTGGTGATCGCCGCGCCCGCACCCGAAATGCCGAGTTCGCCAATGCCCTTTGCGCCGACAGGGCTCGCGTGATTGTCGATCTCCTCAATGAAGTACGCTTCGATCTGTGGCACATCGGCGTTTACCGGGATGTGATATTCGCCCAGATCGCGGTTCACGTAACTGCCGCTGCGCTGATCGAGCACGGCGGCTTCGTGGAGCGCATAGCCGAGCCCCCAGATCATCCCGCCAATCGCCTGGCTGCGCGCTGTTTTGGCGTTCAGGATGCGCCCGCAATCGAACACACCGAGCATCCGTCGTACGCGGACTTCGCCCGTCACCACGTTCACCGCGACCTCGGCGAACTGGGCGCCGTGGGTCGCCTGCGCATAGGTGCGGCTGTTCCGGCCGGGGCGGAGCACGCCCATCGCCTCGATCGGGCTGCCACCCACGAGCTCGGCAAGCGGCACGCGCTTGTTGCCCGCAATGGCGTGGCCATCCTTCAAGGTCATGTCTTCGGGCTTGGCATCCATGCGGCGCGCCAGTTCCGCCACCAGATCATCACACGCCAGCTGCACCGCCGACCCGCTCGAGGCCGCGCCGAACGACCCGCCCGACCCGGCACCGTCGGGATAATTCGAATCGCCGAGAAACACCTTCACCCGATCGATCGGCAGCCCGAGCATTTCGCCCGCAATCTGCGCCAGGATCGTATAGGTGCCGGTGCCGATATCGGTCATGTCGGTTTCGACCTCGGCGTTGCCCTCTGCCGTCAGGCGCACGCGTGCATCGCTGTTGGCGAGGAAGTTGACACGCGCAGCGGTCGCCATGCCCATGCCGATCAGCCATTCGCCCTCGCGCACTGACCCAGGATTCGCGACCCGCGCATCCCAGCCGAACCGCGCCGCGCCGTCATCAAGGCAATCGACCAGCCGCCGCGTGGAAAAGGGCACACCGCGCATCGGATCGACATCGGGTTCGTTCAGCTTGCGGAAGGCGATCGGGTCGAGGCCCAGTTTCTCGGCCATTTCGTCCATGGCGGTTTCGAGCGCCATCATCCCCACCGCTTCGCCCGGCGCCCGCACCGCGCCCGCGCGGGTGACGTTCAGCTTGACGATCTTGGTGGTGAAGCTGCGCGCTGCACCTGCGTAAAGGGACAATGCCCCCAGCGCGACGGGCTCGAAAAAGCTCAAGCCGACCTTCTGGCTGACGATGCTGTCCTGCGCAATTGCCGTCAGCTTGCCATCGGCATTGGCGGCCAGCCGGATGCGCTGATGCGTGTCAGACCGGCCAAAGATCGAATGGAACAGTTGCTGCCGGGTGAGTGCCACCCGCACCGGGCGACCCACCGCCTGTGCGCCGATCGCCGCGAGCACGATTTCCGGCCCGCCAATCTTTCCGCCGAAACCGCCGCCGATATAGGGCGAGAGCATCCGTACGCGGTCGACCTCGATCCCCAGCGACTTGGCGAGCAAGGGACGCGCCGCGCGCATGATCTGAATCGAGCCATAGAGCGTCAGATCGTCGCCATCCCATTCGGCGACCGCAGCATGCGGCTCCATTGCGGCATGCACCTGATAGGGCGTGGTATAGGTCGCATCATGGGTGAACTCTGCGGCTGCCATCGCGCCATCGACATCGCCTGCGACAACATCGGGCAGCATCGCGCCTTCGTGCGGAGGCTTGGCAGTGGCCGCGCCCGCCATCGTATCGAACGCGCCCTTTTGCGGGGCATAATCGACCGCGACGGCCATTGCGGCAGCGCGGGCCTGTTCAAAGCTTTCGGCGATCACCAGCGCGACGATCTGGCCATAGCTTTCGACGACGCCATCGAACCGCGGGGCCATGTCTGCGCCAATATTGGGCGATTCACTGGGCAGGCGGGGATCATCGGTGATGATCTGGATGACACCGGGCATCGAGATTGCCGCCGTCGTGTCGACCGCTTTCACCGTACCAACCGCGATCGTCGCGGTGACGGCATAGCCATAGGCAAGCTTGCCCTTCGGCTTCTGCTCGGCAGCATAGATCGCCGCGCCGGTCACCTTGGCGACGCCGTCGGTCCGGTCGATCCCCTTGCCGAGTAGCCCCTGCACGCCACGATCGAGCGCCGAGGGACCGTAATCGGCATCCATCTTGTGTTCGCTCATGCTGCGTCCTCCACCAGATCCGATGTCGTCAGGTCACGCAACGCGGCGACCAGCGTACGCCGTGCGAGCGGGATCTTAAAATCATTGCTGCCATAACCGCGCGCGTCGGCCAGTAAGACGTTCGCCGCCGTTTCGAACAAGGCGATCGACGGTGCCTTCCCGATCAGCACCGCTTCAACCGCCGCGTCACGCCACGGCATCGGCCCCAACCCGCCAAAGGCAAGCGCAGCGCTGGTGATGATGCGATCCTCCACCGCAACGATGCCCGCGACCGAAACGAGCGCGAAGGCATAGGAGGCGCGGTCACGCACCTTGCGGTAGAGTTGCTCGCCAGCGGGGGCAGGCGGCAGTTCGATATGGGTGATCAGCTCGCCGGGTTGCAGGCTGTTCTCGATCTCCGGCGTGTCTCCCGGCAGCTGGTAGAGATCGCCGATCGCGATCCGGCGACGGTCGCCGCCGGGAAGCAAGGTAATGATCGTCGCGTCCAATGCGCGCATCGCCACCGCCATGTCGCTTGGGTGCGCCGCGATGCACTCCTCGCTGGTGCCGAGCACCGCCATGATCCGGTTGAAACCGCCCTGCGCGGCGCAGCCGCTGCCGGGATCGCGCTTGTTGCAGGCGCGTGCGGTATCGTAAAAATAATAGCAGCGCGTCCGCTGGAGCAGATTGCCCCCCGTCGTCGCCTTGTTGCGCAATTGCGGTGACGCGCCCGAGAGCAACGCCCGTGCCAGCACCGGATACCGGCCACGCACCCGCGAATCCTGCGCGAGATCGCTGTTGGTGACGAGCGCGCCGATCAGCAAACCGCCCGCCGAGGTATCGGCGATTCCGCCCAAATCGAGGCGGCTGATATCGATCAGCGTATCGGGGGTTTCGATTTGCAGCTTCATCAAATCGAGCAGATTGGTGCCGCCCGCGATGAAGTGCACGCCTTCGCCGGTTGCATTGACGGCGGCTTCGGCGCTGTCGGCCTTGATGTAGTCGAACTGTTTCATGCGTCGGCCACTTCCATGATCGCATCGACGATATTGGGATAAGCCGAGCAGCGGCACAGATTGCCGCTCATCCGCTCCGAAACTTCCGCCTCGTCGAGCGTGACCGAATCGAGCGAGGTGCTGACATGGCTCGCCCAACCCGCCTTCACTTCATCGAGCATCGCGACGGCAGAGCAAATCTGCCCCGGCGTGCAATAACCGCATTGGAACCCGTCATGCTTGATGAAGGCCGCCTGCATCGGGTGGAGCGCTTCCGCGGTGCCCAGCCCCTCGATCGTCACGATCTCATCATCCTGGTGCATCACCGCCAGGGTCAGGCAGCTGTTGATGCGCCGCCCGTTGACCAGCACCGTGCACGCCCCGCACTGGCCGTGATCGCAGCCCTTTTTGGTGCCCGTCAGCCCGGCATGATCGCGCAGCAGATCGAGTAGCGAGGTACGAATATCGGGATCCGCCTCGACAGCGGCACCGTTGATAGAAAAATGCATGGGAATCGCCCCTCCTGAAGAGATGCTGTAACGCGCAGCGGGTACATGGGGTTCGTGAAAAAGGATTGCCACATGAAACTGAACCGGACGGGATTAGGCAAGCGGATTTCGATGCTGCGAATATTGCCCTTGTTGATGCTGGCCACGCTGGCGCCCGTCCACGCATCCGGGCAGACTGGCGCGATGACCTCGCCCGCCGCCGTAGAGAAGCCGCTCTCGCCCCCGATCGTGATCGCGCATCGCGGCGCAAGCGGGCTGCGTCCGGAACACACCATAGCTGCCTACCGACTCGCGATTGAGCAGGGTGCCGATTTCATCGAGCCCGATCTGGTGCTGACGAAGGACAATGTGTTCATCGCCCGCCACGAAAACGACATTACCGGCACCACCGATGTCAGCACCCGCCCCGAATTTGCCGGGCGCAAGACGACCAAGACCATCGACGGCGCGTCACACACCGGCTGGTTCACCGAGGATTTCACGCTGCGTGAGATCAAGACGCTGCGCGCCAAGGAACGGCTGCCGCAATTTCGCCCCGAGAGCGCAACATATGATGGCAGGTTCGAGATCCCGACGCTCGCCGAGGTGATTGCGCTCGCCAAGGAAGGATCGCGGCTGACTGGACGCACAATCGGCATTTACCCCGAAACCAAGCACCCCAGCTATTTCCAGTCGATCGGCAAGCCGATGGAGGCAAAGCTGGTCGCCGAACTGAAAAAGGTCGGGTGGGACAGCGCCGATGCGCCCGTCTTCATCCAGTCGTTTGAAGTCAATAATCTGAAGGCACTGAAGGGCATGACCAAGGTGCGGCTGATCCAGCTGATGGACGCCGCAGGCGGCCCCGCCGATGCCGGCAAGAATAGTGCGCCCACCAGCTACGCGGCGATGGCAACGCCCGAGGGTCTGAGAGCAATCGCAACCTATGCGTACGGTATCGGCCCCAACAAGAATGTGATCTGGGATGGCAAATTGAACCCCACTTCTGTGGTTGCCAATGCGCACGCCGCCGGGTTGCGGGTGCACCCCTGGACGTTCCGGGCAGAAAACGCCTTCCTGCCTGCGGTCTATCGAAGCGGCACCGATCCGGCGACGCACGGCGACATTACGGCCGAAATCCAAGCCTACCTGAAATTCGGGGTTGACGGTTTTTTTACTGACTTTCCGCTACAAGGAGTAAACGCCCTCAAGGCGGCGAAATAGCCGCAAGGAGACGAATTCGATGCGCAAGTTCGCTCTGTGTGCCGTCCTGCTACTCCCCGTCGCGACCGGCGGCTGCCTGGCTAAGAGTGCCATCGGCGTCGCCAGCGCACCCTTCAAAATTGCAGGCCAAACTGCCGATTGGGCCACCACGAGCCAGGACGAGGCTGACCGCAACTATGGTCGCAAGGCCCGCAAGGAAGATGCGCGCAGCGGCCGGGAGCGCAAAAAGGCTGCGGCAGCATGCCGTCGCAACCGCGACGACTGTTTCGATGCCGACGGCTATCTTCTCTGGAACGAATGAAGCGCGACAGCGATCAGCCGAACGGCCTTTCGACCACCCCGAAATTCCTCATCCGACCGTGTGCGGTGCATCATCGATCCCCAAAGTCGTCGCCATCATGCCGTCGCCCAGCCCGGTGATCAGCCGCGCGCCGCGATCAAAGGTGATGTAGCTCCACAGCCACTGCGTGCCCACGATCACCCGGCTGCGAAAATCACTGAGGTAAAAGATGTGCGCGGTTGACCAGACCAGCCACGCGCTAAAACCACCAAGCCGCACCCACCCGAAATCGGCCACGGCGCGTTTACGGCCGATGGTCGCCAGATTGCCGTAATCCTTGTAACGGAACCGCCTGGGCGGTTTGCGCCGCCGCACGGTTGCGGCAATGATCCGGGCGACATGCTGGCCCTGTTGCTTGGCAGCAGGGGCGACGCCAGGCACCGAGCGCCCATCCACCCCGGTAACCGAAGCGGTATCGCCAATCACGAAGATATCGGGATGGCCGGGCACGCTCAGATTTGGCCTGACGATCACGCGCCCGGCACGGTCTGCCGCGGCCCCCAGCCAGGTCGCCGCCGGCGATGCCTTCACCCCGGCCGCCCACACGATCACCGCGGCAGGAATACGCTGATCGCCAATCATCACCGAATCGGCGGTTACATCGGTTACCCGCGTACCCAGCCGCACTTCGACCCCCAATTTCTCGAGTGACCTCTTCGCCCTTGCCGCGAGCGATGCCGGGAAAGCCGCCAGCAATCGATCGGCCGACTGCACAAGCATGACGTGAATGCAGCTTGGCGACAAAAGCTGGAAATCGAGATCGGCGGCGTGGCGGGTCAGTTCGGCAATGGCCCCGGCCATTTCAACGCCGGTTGGGCCGCCCCCGATGACGACAAAGGTCAAGTGCTGCGTTCGCGCTTCCGGGTCGCGCTGGCGTTCGGTTTCGGCGCGCTCCATCGCGACGAGGATTTTGGATCGAACGCGAATGGCATCGTCGATCGTCTTGATACCAGGTGCATCAACCGCCCAATCCTCGCGGCCGAAATAGCTGTGGCGCGCGCCTGTTGCGATGACCAGCCCGTCATAGGGTAGCGCCGTGCCGCTATCGAGCAGCACATGGTGCGCTGCCGTATCAACCGAGACGACGCTGTCAAGCAACACGCGCGTGTTGGCGTAATTGCGCACGATCCCCCGGATCGGCGCGGCGATGTCCGCCGGAGACAGCCCTGCCGTTGCGACCTGATAAAGCAAGGGCTGGAACAAGTGATGGTTCTGCCGATCGACCAGGGTGACATTGGCCCGGGCGTGCCGCAACCCGCGTGCCACCGCCAGGCCGCCAAACCCCGCGCCAATAATGACAATTTCCGGTCTGCGCGGCGCCCTTTTCCCCATGCGCACAATCTATAACCGAATGATGTGCGATCTTCATTTCAGAGTGGTGCGGTAAACGCTCAGAACCAGCCCATGACGGTGACGGGAAACGGCGTCCACCAGCCGATCCGCACGCCGGCGTGGCGCAGCGCGTATCCTGTCCAGGCATTGCACGTTCGTACCGCATCATATCGGCCTGCGCCCGTGTAGAACGCATCGTGACGGGCATAGCCACGGACATGTGCTGGACGCGCACCGTTCAGGCTCGCACGGATGAACGCGGCGAGGCGGCGATATTCGGTAGGACGCAGGATGATCACGCGCTGATCGGGATTGGGCGTGGGACGGGCAATATGCTCGACATGAACCAGCGTATCGTCGCTGCCGGTGGCGGCGTGGAGCGTGGTCGATAGACGGATGTCTGCCCAGGTCGGCGTGCCGATATAGAAGGCGCGCTCGCCCCAGCCGATCGCCAGATGCGTCCGCGCCGCCAGACGGGGATCGGCGATATCACTTGCCCGCGCGAGCCCGCGCCAGTCGATTCCGGCGGCGACTTTCGGCACAATCAGCCCAGTATGGACGCCGTTGGTTTCGACGAAAATCTCGATCCCCTGCGCCGGGGGCCTCCATGCGGCATTCGTGGGAATTGCCCCGCCGATCATCCCTGCTGCGCCGTAACCGAAGATGGCGAGCACAAAGCCGCCGCCCACCGCCGTCGCCGTCCAGGCGAAGCTCTTGATCATTCAGTCGACGTACCTGCCAGGACGGCGGCGATCGCCAACAACACCGCGGGTCGCAACTGGACGCCGACATGGTTGCTCCGCACCTCGATATCGCGGGCGAGCGGCTGGCCAGGTGCGCGACAGGCAAGGCCGTTCACCAGGCCATCGCTCCGGCTCCAAATCGCGGTAGAGGGCATGCTGAGCGGCGCAGCGCAGGCGGCACCCCATTGGCGAACCGCATCGCCGTCGATCCGATCGCCGGTGAACCATTCAAAGGCGCGCCAGACATTGGTATCACGCGGCTCCCCCGCAAAAGGCGAGCTGACGGTAATGACTTCACGGACAAGATCGGGGCGCTGGCCAGCGGCAAAGCGCGCCATCATCCCGCCCAGGCTGACCCCGATCAGCGTCACTTTCTCGCCGCTTTCGGCATGAATTCGCTCAATCCTCGCGATTAGCCTTGCCCCATCAGTGCCGATCGCCCGACGACCCAGATTGCGGCCGAGTTCCCACGGATAAGCGCGGTAGCCAAGCCGCGTCAGAAACCGGCGCATGACAAAATTCGATCGATCGCTGTTGACGAGGCCCGGTAGCACGAGCACCGGCCGACCATCGCCACGCGGGGCGCTGCGCAAGCGATCGCCCGCCAGCGCCAGCGAACCGATCGCCCAGGCAGCACGCGGCCATTCGGCGGCCATGACGATGGGGGAAGGTGGTCCGTAAGCCATTACCCAGCACTCTATTTCTTGTCGTTACCAGATTATGATATGAGGCGGAGATGACAAATGACAGCCATGTCCTTGATAGTCCGCCCGAAGGCGCGGCCGCCGACTGGACGATCCCACAGGACTGGGGCCGCTTTACGGCCGCCGAACATGCCGTGTGGGATACACTCTATGCGCGGCAGGCCAAGCTGCTGCCGGGGCGGGCATCGAAGGCATATCTGCGCGGGCTCGATGCGTTGCAGCTCTCGACATCGGGCATCCCCAATTTCGAGGAGCTTTCGGAACGGCTGATGAAGCTTACCGGGTGGCAAGTCGTCGCGGTGCACGGGCTGGTGCCCGATGACGTGTTCTTCGATCACATGGCGAATCGCCGATTTGTGGCCGGAAACTTCATCCGCCGCGCCGACCAGCTCGATTATCTGCAGGAACCCGATGTGTTCCACGACGTGTTTGGCCATGTGCCGATGCTCGCCGATCCGGTATTCGCGGATTATTGCGTGGCATATGGCGAAGGCGGCAAGCGCGCGCTCGAACTCGGCGGGCTGAATTATCTCAGCCGGCTTTATTGGTACACGGTCGAATTCGGGCTGATCCAGGAAGATGGCGAATTGCGGATCTATGGCTCGGGCATCGTCTCCAGCGCCGCTGAGAGCAACTTCGCGCTCGAAGACCCGAGCCCCAATCGGCTGGGCTTTGATCTCAAGCGCGTGATGCGGACCGAATACCGGATCGACGATTTCCAGCAGAATTACTTCGTCATCCCGAGCTTCGACGAATTGCTGCGCGTGACCGTGGAGACCGATTTCGCGCCGCTCTACGAAGCGATCAAGCCGCTGCCCGACATCCGCATCGCCGATATCCTGCCCGAGGACGTGGTGATCACGCGCGGCACCCAGGCCTATGCGCGGACACGGGATGAAGGGCGCGGGTAAGGCGACCCTATTCGTGTCGGAGCGCGTCGATCGGGTTGAGAGAAGCTGCGCGCCGCGCGGGGAAGAAGCCGAACACCACACCGATTAGCGCCGAGATCGCAAAAGCGATGATGTTGATCTGCAGATCGAACAGCCACGCGACCTTGAGCACTGGCACCAACAGCGCGATCACCGCTTGCGCGACGACCAGCCCGATCAGCCCGCCAAGACACGACAGCGCAATCGCCTCGATCAGGAATTGCATCAGCACTTCGCGCGCGACCGCGCCGATCGCGAGCCGGATGCCGATTTCGCGCGTTCGTTCGGTGACGGAGACGAGCATGATGTTCATGATGCCGATGCCGCCGACGATCAGGCTGATCGAGGCAACCGCGGTGACGATGCCCGTCAGCAGCCCGGTCGTGGTCGCCACGGTATCGTTGATCTGCTTGGTATCGAAGACGAAGAAATCATCATCCTTACCGGGCGCAATGCCGCGGCGCTCCTTGAGCAGATCGGTAAGCGTCGATTGTACCTGCGTGGTCGAATAGGCCTGATCGACGCCGACCAGCATCAGGCGAACGTCGCGATTGCCCGTCAGCCGGCGCTGCACGGTCTTGAGCGGCATCAGCAGCACATCATCCTGATCGCCCCCGAAGCCGCCCTGCCCGCGCGCCGACAGCACGCCGATCACGTCGCAACTGATCCCGGCGATACGCATCCGCGTGCCGATCGGATCGGCCTCCCGGTACAGGTTCTTCTTCACGGTATTGCCCAATAGGCACACCGATTTTCCCGCCTGCTCTTCTTGACGGGTAAAGGTACGGCCCGATGTCAAAGGCCAGGGCTGAACGCGGAAATACTCATTGTCGGTGCCATTGATCGTCGTCGACCAGTTTGCTCCTTCATAGATGGCGGTGCCCGCCGATTGAGCCTGTGCGGCCACCGCCGTTACGCCGGCGACCTGCTGGCGGATCGCGATGACATCGCCGGGCTTGAAATCGGGCGGGCGCGGGCCGCCGCCGCCGCGACCGAAACCCTGGCCGGGGCGGACCTGAAGGATATTGGTGCCAAGCGACGCGATCGACGCCTGCACCGCCGCGGTCGTCGCCTTGCCGAGCGTGACCATCGTCACCACTGCCGCCACGCCGATGATGATCCCGAGCGTCGTCAGGAACGAGCGCAATTTGTGCCGCGAGATCGAGCGGAGCGCGAGCAGGATGGTGGTGAAGAACATCAGGCACGCACCGCCGCGGTCCGCTTGCCGGTCTCGATCCGCTCGACCAGCCCGTCCTTGAAGTGGATGATCGTGTTGGCATAAGCGGCCATCTCGCCCTCATGCGTGACCATCAACACGGTAATCCCGGTCTTGCGGTTGAGATCGGTGAGCAGGTCCATGATTTCGAGCGAACGTTCCGAATCGAGGTTGCCGGTCGGCTCGTCGGCGAGCAGGACATCGGGATTGGTGACGAGCGCCCGCGCGATCGCCACGCGTTGCTGCTGGCCACCCGACAGCTCCGCCGGGGTATGATCCCACCAGGGCGCCAGCCCGACCTTGTCGAGCGCCGCCATCGCCGCATCGTGCCGTTCCTTTCGGGCATCGCCCCGATACAGCAGCGGCAGCTCGACATTTTCGAGCGCAGTGGTGCGCGCGAGCAGGTTGAAGCCCTGAAACACGAAGCCGAGATATTTGCGGCGCAGCAGCGCGCGATCATCCCTGTCGAGCGTTTCAACAGGGTGCCCCTTGAACAGAAACGTCCCCGCACTCGGCACGTCGAGGCAGCCCAGAATATTCATCGTCGTCGATTTGCCCGAACCCGACGGCCCCATCACCGCGACGAAATCACCCGCGACAATGTCCAGGTCGACCCCCTTTAGCGCCTGAAATGCGGTTGGACCGGTACCATAGACCTTGGTGACGCCGCGCAGCGAAATCAGCACATTCGGATCGGGTGCCGACGACATCGGGGCAGGCGCGTTACTGGCCACCGCCGCCCCCGCTGCGCTGGCGACCACCACCACCGCTGCGCGCCGCACCGGGTGTCGCAGTCGCACCTGTGGCAAGCTGGCCGGTGACGACCTTCATGCCTGGCTTCAACTGGCCGCCAGTGATTTCCGTCATCGATCCATTGGTGTCGCCGGTAATCACCGACACGGGTTTCAGCGTGCCATCGGCCTGCAGGACCGAGACCGTCTGCGTCGATCCTTTGCCGATCGTCGCCGTCCGTTCCCCACCCCGGCGCAAGCGCGGCGGGCCAAAGGCGCTGGCGATACCGCCGCCCTGGGCCGCTGCATCGGTTGGCTTGAAGCGAAGCGCGGCATTGGGGATCAGCAGCACGCCGTTCTTCTCGGTCGTGGTGATGTCTGCAGTCGCCGTCATCCCTGGCCGCAGACGGATTTGCGGGTTCGATACCGCGAGCGTCGCGCTGTAGCTGACGACCTGGTTGGTCGTGGTGGTGGTCGTCGTCGCCGATTGCGCCGACAGGTTGGAGCCGAGATCGACACGCGTAATCGTCGCCGGGAAGGTCTCGCCCGGAAAAGCATCAACCGTGAAGGCAGCCTTCTGCCCCGCCTGAACCTCACCCACATCAGCTTCGTCGATCGCGACTTCGAGCTTCATCTGGGTCAGATCCTCGGCGATCACGAACAAGGTCGGCGTGTTGAACGATGCCGCCACGGTCTGCCCCGGCTCCACCTGACGCGCGAGGATGACGCCGTTGACCGGCGAGCGGATAACGGCACGGACCAGGTTATACTGGTTCGACGACAGTGTCGCGCGCGCAGCCCCAACATTGGCCTGCGCTACCCGCAAGCTGGCAACCGCGCGGGCGCGATCGGCAACGGCTTGATCCATCTCGGTCTTCGACGGCACGCGCCCGTTCGACAAGCGGCTGACTTCCTGCAACCGCGCCAGCTGTGCGCCCGATTGCGCCAGTGTTGCCTGCGCCTGCGAAACCGAGGCGATGCTGGAGCTCAGCTGCGCGCTGCTCTGGTTGACCGAATCCTGAAAGCGTTGCGGGTCGATGATCGCGATCGGCTGCCCCTTGCTCACCCGGTCGTTCACATCGACGAGCACTTTCGACACCAGCCCCGATACTTCGGAGCCGACATCGACTTGGTTGGTCGGCGCAAGCTTGCCGGTGGCCGATACCGAGACGACCAGCGCACCCTTTTCCGCCACTTCGGTCGCATAGGTAGGCTTGGCTGCGGGCGCGAAAAATCGCATCGCGAGCAGGATCAGCAGCACCACACCAATGCCGATCAGCACCCATTTGGCGATGCGCCGCCAGGCCGGCACCTCACGCTTGCCGAGAAAATCGTTCAGATCAGTTGTGGTTGCGTCGGCCATGGGGGTTCCTGCGGCTATTTTGCGGGCGCGGAAAGAGGGGGGATGAAGGGCGGATTGGTGCTGTCCCACCCGCCGCCAAGCGCGAGATAGAGCTGCACCAATGCCTGGGCCTGATCGGCCCGCGCCGTCACCAGCCCACTTTGCGCCGATAACAGCGCGCTTTCGGTGTTGTTGAGCGTGGTGATGTCGGTCAGCCCCGAGCGATACTGGCTGCGAGCGAGGATCGCGGCATTGGTCGACGCATCGAGGGCCACCGCGAATTCGCGCTGCCGCGCCTCGGCGGTCGCAAGCGCCGTCAGCGCATTCTCCACATCCTCGAGCGCGGTCAGCACGGTGCTTTTGTACGCCGCGAACGATTCTTCGGCGGCGGCGCGGCGGCTGCGGACGACTGACCGGTTGCGGCCAGCATCGAAAATCGTCTGCGCGAGGTTGGCGAACACCCGGCCGGTGATGATATCAGTCAGCGAGCTTACCATCCCGGCATTGGTGCTCAGGCTCGTCGACAGGCTGAGCCCCGGAAGCAGCGCGGCCTTGGCAACGCCGATCTGCGCGGTAGCGGCGGCGAGATTGCGCTCTGCTGCGCGGACATCCGGGCGCAGGCGGATGATGTCAGCGGGAAGCCCGACCGGTACGGCGGTTGGCCCGCTGGGAATCGGTTTGGTCGCCGCCAGATCAGCCTTCAACGCGCCGGGCGCTTGCCCGGTCAGCACACCGAGCCGGTTGGCGGCCTGCTGAAAATTCTGCTCGAATGACGGCACCTGCGCCGCCGTCTGCGCACGCTGTGACCGCGATTGCTCGGCATCGAGCGATGACACGAGCCCGGCCTGCACGCGGAAACCGGCGATTTCCAGATTATCGTCCTGGATCGTCAGACTGCCCCGGGCAATCTCCAGACTTGCCTGCGCTGACCGCGCGATAATGTAATTCCGCGCGACCTCAGCCGCGATCGCGCTTTGGACATTGGCGAGGGTGAACGCAGTCGCGGCAAGCGAGCCGCGTGATGCTTCTACCCCGCGCCGCACGCCGCCGAACAGATCGACCTGATAGGACGCATCGGCGCTGATCGCGTAATTCTCGTTGACGATACCGGCATTGGTGATGTTGCCGAAACTCCGCCCGCGCACGTTGATGTTGCGCGAATAGCCTGCCGACGCGCTGACGGTCGGGAACAAGCTCGATCGCGACTGGACGAGCGCCTCACGCGCCTGACGCAACCGGGCAACCGCCTGTTCGATGTCGAGATTTTGCTTGAGCGCGAGATCGATGATCGCGGTCAACTGCGGATCGTTGAAACTGGTCCACCAGCGCTGGCCATCGCCGACTGCGCCGGGGGGGGCCGGTGTAGAATAGGTTTCGGGCACCGCCAGCTTGCCGGGCGTCGGTGGGGCATAGTCAGGTCCGACGGCGCACGCGCTGAGCGACAAGGCCGTCAGGGCAATCGGAATGAGTCTCTGGCGGAACATGACGCTGGCGTATCGGCCAAGCCAATCACCGTCCAACGGAAATTTGTCGCAACTTGTCACAGCTGTGGTGCTGCCGACGACAGAACCGCACGCACAATGACGAAATTCAACACCGCTACAATTCGGTCGCCCTAATCAATTTCCAGAATCACCGCGTCCACCGCCAGGCTGTCGCCCGGCGCTGCGCTTACCGATTTCACGACGCCCGATTTCTCCGCGCGCAGGATGTTCTCCATTTTCATCGCTTCCACCACCGCGAGCGGCTGGCCGAGTTCGACCTTGTCGCCCGCCGAGACATCGAGCCGCATCAACAGCCCCGGCATCGGGCAGAGGAGGAAGCGCGACAGATCGGGCGGCACTTTCTCGATCAGGTGGCGCGCATAGGGCGCGACATGGGCGGGCAGCACGCGCGCGACATGGCTCGCGCCGCGCGTCGTCAATTTGAAGCCGGTGCGCGTCCGGGCGATGCGGACGATCAGCGGCTCGCCGTCGATCTCCGCCTCCACCACCCGGTCGCCCGGGGTATATTCCATCGCCAGATCAAGCGGGGTGCCGTCGACGGTGATCTCGTCTTCATCGAGTTCGATATTGTGATCAGTGCCGCCGATCCGCACCGTCCAGTCGGCGGGAGGCTGGAGCCGGTCACCGAGCTGGCCATCGGCGCGCCGCGCCCGATCCGCCTCGGCGGTGGCGGCGAACGCTGCGATCGCGGCGAGCGAGCGGAGCAGATCGGGGCCGGCAGGCGCGCCGTGAAACCCTTGCGGATATTCCTCGGCGATGAAGCCCGTCGTGATGTTGCCCGATCGAAACCGCGAGTGCTGCATCAGCGCGGAGAGGAAATCGAGGTTATTCCCCGGCCCTTCGATCTCGAAAGCATCGAGGGCGGCGATTTGGGTATCGATCGCGTCCAAACGTGTCGGCGCCCAGGTGATCAGCTTGGCGATCATCGGATCGTAGAAAATGCTGACCTCGCCGCCTTCGCGAACGCCGTCATCGACGCGGGTGTAGGGCTGCAGGCTGTCGCCGTCGGATGAAGAAGAAGCTGGATCCCCGCCTTCGCGGGGATGACGGGACAGGGAGTCGTAAGGTGTCCCCTCGCTCTCCGGCGGATTATACCGCACCAGCCGCCCGGTGCTGGGCAGGAAGCCGCGATACGGGTCCTCGGCATAGACCCGGTTTTCGATCGACCAGCCGTTGATGCCGATATCGGCCTGCGTGAAGGGCAACGCTTCGCCCGCCGCGACGCGGATCATTTGCTCGACCAGATCGATGCCCGTAATCGCTTCGGTGACGGGATGCTCGACCTGGAGCCGCGTGTTCATCTCAAGGAAGTAGAAGCTCTCCCCCGTCGTGTCCGCGCCCGAGACGATCAGTTCCACGGTGCCCGCCGAATAATAACCCACCGCGCGGGCCAGCGCGACGGCCTGCTCGCCCATGCTTTTGCGCATCTTCGGCGTGACAAAGGGCGACGGTGCTTCCTCGACCACCTTCTGGTGGCGGCGCTGAATGCTGCATTCGCGTTCGTTAAGGTAAAGGATGTTGCCGTGCTGATCGCCGAGGAGCTGGATTTCGATGTGGCGCGGGGTTTCGATGAATTTCTCGATGAAGACGCGGTCATCGCCGAAGCTCGCCAGCCCCTCGCGCTTGGTCGCCTCGAAACCTTCGCGCACGTCCTGCTCGGAATACGCCAGCCGCATCCCCTTGCCACCGCCGCCCGCCGATGCCTTCATCATGACGGGGAAGCCGATGTCCTTGGCGATCCGCACCGCCTCATCGGTATCGGCGATTTCGCCGAGGAAACCCGGCACCACATTGACCCCCGCCGCCTTGGCAAGCTTCTTCGATTCGATCTTGTCGCCCATCGCGGCGATCGCGCCTGGCGGCGGGCCGACAAAGGCGATGCCCGCATCGGCACACGCCCGCGCAAAGCTCTCGCGCTCGGATAGGAAGCCGTAACCGGGGTGGATGCAGTCGGCGCCGGTCGCCTTGGCAGCAGCGAGGATGAGATCGGCCTTGAGATAGGATTCCGCTGCGGGTGCCGGGCCTAGCCGCACTGCCTCGTCGGCCATCAGGACGTGGGGAGAGCGCGCATCGGCATCGGAATATACCGCAACGGTTTGGAGGCCCATGCGCTTCGCCGTGCGGAACACGCGGCAGGCGATTTCACCACGATTGGCGACCAGGATTTTCTTGAGCATTATCGGTGATCCGAATTTGAAGGCGCACGAAGCGCCAAGAAAGCCAGTGCGCAGGTTGCGATGGCGAACACGAGAGATACTCCGGCGAAGAACAGTCCGAATGGCGCAACACATTCGGCCCAAAGGTTGCCGAACTGGTCGCAGCGCGACGCTTCCCGATCGGCCATCGTCATTACAACCAAGCCATAGCAAGCCCAAGCAATGAAAAGCGCCAACAGGGCAAGTGCTCGTTGCTTCGTCACGCCGCCAGCCTGAGCTTCAATTCTGCGTCACCCCGGACGTGTTCCGGGGCCCACTCCTCCACCGACAACGCCATAGCTTGTTGCACGGTGGGCCCCGGAACACGTCCGGGGTGACGGTTGGGGTTTGGGGTGGAGCTGGTCACGCTGCCCTCACCCCAGGCGCGCCACGCAACAGCCCTTCGGTGCTCAGATCCTCGTCGATCTCGGGCCAATGAATACCATAACCCGCGCCGGCCTTTTCCCAAGCCGCCCGCTGCGCCTGCGTCGCGTGCAGCAAGCGCGGATACCAGGCGAGCGGCACCGAAATCGTCCGTCCGTCCATCAAATCGACGATCAGGCTTGCATCATCAAATCGCACATCGAGAACGCCCTCGTCGGTGACTTTAGCCGAAATATTCATGCCATGCCTCCAACAGCAAAGTCCTGTTGCCCTCAACCATGGCGACAATGCCACCAATTTCGTGCGCCCGGAAGCCACGGCTCTTGGCGACTTCCAGCGATTCCAGCCACACCTTAATGGTCGCCTCGCCCCGATCGACATGGATGTGCGGCGGTTCGTTCGGCTCGTGACTGTAGAAGTAAAAGCGAAATCCGCCGATCCGCAGTACTGTCGGCATTCACTTCCCCACCACCGGGTACAGCGCCCGCAGCGCCGCCAGCGCGGCACCGTGATAGATCGTCGCATGGGTTTCGTCACGGCGCGGGGCGTAGGTCCAGTCGAGCGTTGGCGGGGCGCTTGCTTTCAACGCAGCAGCAAAACCATCCACGCCCATGCCCTTTTCATCGGCGACGGTCAGCCACAGCCAACGTCGTTGCACATCACCCGCCCGCAACAAGCCCGGCGCCAGCGCGGTGAGCGATTCATTGTCCCACCACAGGCTGGGGCTGATCGCGATGTAGCGATCGAACAAGGCGGGCGTGCGCAGCAAGGTTTCAACCACGAACAGTCCGGCGAGCGATTCGCCGATCAGGCCGTCATCGCCGCTCGTGCGGTAATGCGCAGCGACCCATGGCTTCACCTCATTTGCAATGTACCGCCGGAACCGCGCCGATTGGCCCGCGGTCGGATAATCCGCCTTCAGCTTGGCATCGCTCGTCGGAAAGGCGAGTTCGTTGCGGCGATCGACCGTTTCGATCCCCACCACGATCACATCCTGCGTCGTACCCACGATCGTGCCGAGCTGCGCCAGCCCGCTGATGTGGTGGAAATCCTGCTCCACCCCGCCATCGAGCAGGTAGAGCACCGGATAGGTCTTGCCGCTGGTCGCATAGCCCGGCGGCAGCCAGATGTTGAGCGTGCGATCCGCGCTCATCACCGCCGAGGGCAGGCGATAGGATTGGCCGATGACGATGGGGGTGCCGGATTGAGCAGCTGCCGGCGCAGCGACCGCCAGCAGCAACAGCATCGTGAGCAATCGAACGATCATTGCTGAGCCGCGAAGTCTTTAAGCCACTTGGTGCGCTCGCGCGTCATCGCGGCCTTGCACCCATAAAGCAGCATCGGCTGCGCACTGCCCCCGCGCATTTCCAATGATTCAGCGGCGCATTGCGCATCGCGGAAAGCGATCCAGGCGCGCTGGGAATCAAGCAGCCCATCGGCATAACGGCGTTCGGCGACGCTCATCGGCGGGCTCTCGACGTCACGCGCTTTTGCCTTGGCAAGGGTGATCTTCCACTGCGCGTTCAACGCTGCGTCGGCACGCTTATAGGCTTCGGCTGCACACATCGTCATCGCCGATTGCGAGATGGCGTTGTCGCAAGGCTCGGCGGGCGCTGCGGCGGCGAGGAGCAACAGCGCGGCAATCATTCCGCTGCCACCGCCCGCATCGGCTCCTCACCCTCCATCGGGCGCAGGCCGAGCTTTTCGAACATCGCGCCATCGGCACTGTCGCCGCGGTTGCCGGTGGTGAGCAATTTGTCGCCCGTGAAGATCGAGTTCGCGCCTGCCATGAAGCACAGCGCCTGCGTGGCCTCGCTCATGCTTTCGCGCCCCGCCGACAAGCGCACCATGCTGAGCGGCATCGTGATCCGCGCGACGGCGACTGTCCGCACGAATTCGATATCGTCGATTTTCGCCAGCGGCGTATCGGCGAGCATATCCCCGAGCACCGTGCCCTTTACCGGTACCAGCGCGTTGACGGGCACGCTTTCCGGGTGGCGCGGCAGCGTGGCGAGCGCATGGACGAAGCCGACGCGATCCGACCGGGTTTCCCCCATGCCAACGATCCCACCGCAGCACACATTGATCCCGGCCGCACGGACATGCTCGAGCGTATCGAGCCGATCCTGGAAGGTCCGCGTGGTGATGACGTTGCCGTAATTCTCCGGCGAGGTATCGATATTGTGGTTGTAATAATCGAGCCCGGCATCGGCGAGCTGGCGCGCCTGATGCGGCTCGAGCATGCCGAGCGTCATGCAGGTTTCCAGCCCCATCGCCTTCACGCCCGCCACCATCTGCACCACCGCGTCCATGTCGCGGTCCTTGGGGTTGCGCCAGGCCGCCCCCATGCAAAAACGCTGCGATCCGCTCGCCTTGGCCTCGGCGGCGGCAGAAAGGACGGTTTCGACCTCCATCAGCTTGTCGGCCTTCAGCCCGCTGTCTGCGGACATGCTTTGCGAGCAATAGCCGCAATCCTCCGGGCAGCCGCCAGTCTTGATCGACAAGAGCGTGCACAGCTGCACCTCTCCGGCCGCATGATGCGCGCGGTGGACAGCTTGCGCCTGCCACATCAACTCGTCGAACGGCAGATCGAACAGATCGGCGATTTCAGCGCGGGCCCAGTCGGTACGGATCAATTGAACACCCTTCCAATTTCACTCATGAACATGCCCAGCCCGGTTGCGAACGTGGCAGTTGCGATCGATCGTTCCCACGCAAAAAACATACGCAACTTCTTGCCCGTTTTTCGATGGTCGATGATATGGTTCATCGCACCGAACCCCGCTGTCGCAGACATTGCAACCAGCACGAGACCAATCACGATCATCGTGCCCCCTCTGCCGCCCTGAATCCAGGTGAGAATAGCCCCCAGCGCCACCAGCGCGATTGTGCTGAGATGCTTGAAATAATCATATTCGAGCAGCAACCAATCGACGCGCGCGGCACCGCTGATCTGATCGTCCGGCAGTTCACTCATTCGGCAGCCTCCCGTTCGGGTGGCATATTATGCCCCAGCAGCTTTAGCACTTCGCCCGCCGCGTTGATAAGGTTCGTGCCCGGGCCGAAGATCGCTTGCACGCCCGCCTCACGCAGAAAATCATAATCCTGCGCGGGGATGACGCCGCCGACGATGACCTTGATATCGCTGCGCCCGGCATCGTGCAGCAGGCCGATCAGTTCGGGGATCAGCGTCTTGTGCCCAGCCGCTAGCGACGACGCGCCGACGACGTCCACGTCATGTTCGATCGCGAGTGCCGCCGCCTCACGCGGGGTCTGGAACAGCGGCCCGGGGACGATCTCGAACCCCAAATCGCCGAACATGCTGCTGACGAGATTGGCACCGCGATCATGCCCGTCCTGGCCCATCTTGGCGACGAGCATGCGGGGCTTGCGGCCCATCCGGCGCTCGGTTGCATCCACACCCTCGACCAGATTGGCCCAGCGTGCGTCATCGCCATAGGCACCGCCGTAGATGCCACTGACAGGGGTAGGGCTGGTGGAATGGCGGCCGAATACATCCTCCATCGCTGAGGATATTTCGCCGAGCGTGGCGCGGGCACGGGCGGCGTTCACGGCGAGGGCGAGGAGGTTCGCATTTCCGCGCGCCCCCTCCCGCAGCGCATCGAGCGCCGCGCGACACGCGTCCTCGTCGCGCGCGGCCTTCACCCGCTCGATCCGCGCGATCTGCCCGGCGCGCACGGCGACATTGTCCACGTCGAGAATGTCGATCGAATCCTGTTCGGCGAGCTGATATTTATTGACGCCGACGATCACATCCTCGCCGCGATCGACGCGGGCCTGGCGGGCGGTAGCGGCTTCCTCGATCATCGCCTTGGGCCAGCCCTTGGCGACAGCGTTCGCCATACCGCCCTCACCTTCGACGCGCTCGATGATCGCCCAGGCCTTGTCGACCAGTTCACTCGTCAACGCTTCGACATAATAGCTGCCACCAAGCGGATCGACGACCTTGGTGATGCCGGTTTCCTCCTGCAGCACGATCTGCGTGTTACGCGCGATGCGCGCCGAAAAATCAGTGGGAAGCGCGATCGCTTCGTCGAGCGCATTGGTGTGGAGCGACTGCGTGCCCCCCAACGCCGCCGCCATCGCCTCAACCGTGGTGCGGATGACGTTGTTGTAGGGGTCCTGCTCGGTGAGCGAGACGCCGCTCGTCTGGCAATGCGTGCGCAGCATCTTGCTCCGCTCGTCCTTCGCGCCGAGATCGGTCATCACCCGGTGCCACAGCGTCCGCGCCGCGCGCAGCTTTGCCACTTCCATGAAGAAGTTCATGCCGATCGCGAAGAAGAAGCTCAGCCGCCCGGCGAACGCATCAATATCGAGCCCTGCCGCCATCGCCGCCTTGGCATATTCGCGCCCGTCGGCGATCGTGAACGCAAGCTCCTGCACCTGGGTCGCGCCGGCTTCCTGCATGTGATAGCCGCTGATCGAGATGCTGTTGAATTTCGGCATGTTGGCCGATGTATAGGCGATGATATCCGCAATGATCCGCATCGAAGGTTCGGGCGGATAAATGTACGTGTTGCGGACCATGAACTCCTTCAGAATGTCGTTCTGGATCGTGCCGTCGAGCTGCGCCTGCGGCACGCCCTGTTCTTCGCCCGCGACGATGAAGAAGGCGAGGATCGGGATCACCGCGCCGTTCATCGTCATGCTGACGCTCATCTTGTCGAGCGGGATGCCGTCGAACAGGATCTTCATGTCCTCGACCGAATCGATCGCGACGCCGGCCTTGCCGACATCGCCGGTGACGCGGGGATGATCGCTGTCATAACCCCGATGCGTGGCGAGATCGAACGCGACGCTCAGGCCCTTTTGCCCGGCGGCGAGATTGCGACGGTAAAAGGCGTTCGAGGCCTCAGCGGTCGAAAAGCCCGCATATTGCCGGATCGTCCAGGGCCGCCCCGCATACATCGACGCGCGCACCCCGCGGGTGAACGGCGCGAAACCGGGGAGGCCGGGATCATCGCGCACGTCAGCGGCGGTGTAGAGTGGCTTCACCGCAATCCCCTCCGGCGTGTGCCAGGTGAGATCGGCGCCTTTCACTTCCTTGGCGGCGAGGGCCTGCCAGTCAGCGAGGGTGGGTTGGGTAGGAGATTCTTCGCTCATTCCGTATCCCTACCCGTTCGTGTCGAGCGAAGTCGAGACACCCTGCGCAGCGCTTGCGGCACGTCCCTCGATTTCGGCCGAAAAGGCCGAAGCCCGCCGAAGGGCTCAGGAGGAACGGGGGAGTTTAGGCCCCCTTGAACACGGCCTTGCGCTTTTGCAGGAAGCTCACGGCGCCCTCGACCGCATCCGCCGTCTGGCCCGCGATCGACTGGCGATCGGCCTCGCCCGCCATCGCGGTGGCGTAATCGCTCTCCAGCGCTGCAGCCAAGCCCTGCCGCATCAGCCCCAGTGCGACCGTCGGACCAGCCGCAAGCCGCGTCGCCAGTGTCATCGCCTCTTCCAACAGCACTGCATCGGGCACGCATTTATACACCAGCCCCCATTCGGCCGCCTTGGGGCCATGGATGCGCTCGCCGAGCAACATCATCTCGGTCGCGCGTGCCTTGCCGACCAGCCGCGCGAGCATCCACGAAGCCCCGCCATCGGGCACCAGCCCGATATTGACGAACGCCTGCAGAAAGTAACCGCTTTCGCCCGCGATGCAGAAGTCGGCGGCCAGCGCCAGGCTGCACCCGATACCCGCCGCCGGGCCGTTGACCGCGCTGACGATCGGCACGCTGGCGTTCGCGATCTTGAGCATGGTGGGGTTATAGCTGTTGGTGAGCGATTGCTTGGCGCGATCGGCAGGCGATGCTTGGCTCTGATCACGCCCGGCAAGGTCAGCCCCCGAGCAGAATGCCCGTCCCTCGCCCGTGATCAGCACCGCGCGCGCGCCATCCAGATTCTCGAGCGCGTGGCCGATTTCCACGAACATCTGCGGCGGTGCTGCGTTGAGCCGCTCGGGCCGGTTGAGGGTGAGGACCAGCACATCGCCCTGGCGCTCGGCACGGATCATTTCATAGGTCATCGCGCATCCCCTCTTCCCGAATTGCATCGACTGGTTTTCAAGGCGCAGTATGCTGGAAAATCGCCCTTGATGCAACCAGCGCTCTAGGTTTCGAAGATCGGGTATGGCGCAACAAATGGCGACGCTACGGCATCCCCGCGCTTCCCGCGCGTCTCAATGCCCCTTCGGCGTTTCCATGATCTCGGTCAGCACGCCGCCCATGTCCTTGGGGTGGACGAAGAAGATCAACGTGCCATGCGCCCCGATTCGCGGCTCGCCGAGCACCTTGGTGCCCTTCGCCTCGAACCACGCCTTGGCCGCATGGATATCGGGCACTTCGTAGCAAACATGATGCTGCCCCCCCGCCGGATTCTTGGCGAGAAAACCGTGGATCGGTGACGCCTCCCCCAGCGGCTCGATCAGTTCGATCTGGGTGTTGGGGGTGTCGACGAAGCACACTTTCACGCCTTGTGCGGGCAGATCGAACGGGGCGTGGATCTTCGTCGCGCCGAGGACGTCGCGGTACAGCGCGATCGATGCTTCGATCGACGGCGTCGCGACGCCGATATGATTGAGGCGGCCGAGTTTCACTTTTACCTCTCTGCCTTGACGGGTTTCGGCACGACACCGAATTCATAGCCACACGCCGTCAGCACATCCTTGATGCCGCCGCCGCCATTCGGCCCGTCGAACGTGAGCGATACCGGCGTCTCGCCATCAGTGGTGGCAATGGAGATCGTCTTCGCCCCGTTCATCGCGACGGTCAGTTGCGTGACTGCCGCCGTCGCTCGGTTCATGATCGCGGTGCCCGGAAACTCCCAAGGCGTAACGATTGGCGCGCCGCCATCGATGCCGACCGATACGGCATGGTCCGGCGCAGCGGCGATGCCCGCGCGGATGCGCATTTGAATTGACACCACCGGTTCCGCCACTCGGTCACACCGAACCACAAGCCGCGCATTACGATCCGCCGTCATCACAGAGGCCGACACCGAACTCGGGCCTCCCGCCGGATCGGCGCGGGCCACCGGTGTCCATGGTGCTACAGGTGGTTGCGGCGCGGGCGGCGCGACAGTCAACTGAAGAAGCGCTATCAATACAGCAACCATCGTTATTTCCTTCAGCGCTGCGAATGGGCGTTGTTCAGCATTTAATATTGATAGCAAACAGGTATTTATAACGGAATATTATCATGCTTCTTCCACGGGTTCTCCAGCTGCTTGTTCCTCAGCTTCCGTAACCCCAGCGCCACCCGCCGCCGCGTCGAGTGCGGCTGGATCACCTCATCGATGAAGCCTTTCGATGCCGCCACGAACGGGTTCGCGAAGCGCGCCTCATATTCCGCCGTCCGCTCGGCGATCTCTTCGGGCGTTTTCCCGCGGAAGATGATCTCGACCGCGCCCTTTGCGCCCATCACCGCGATTTCGGCGGTTGGCCACGCGTAATTCAAATCACCGCGCAGATGCTTTGAGGCCATCACGTCATACGCCCCGCCATAAGCTTTGCGCGTAATCACCGTGATCTTGGGCACGGTCGCCTCGGCATAGGCGAAGAGCAGCTTCGCGCCGTGCTTGATGATGCCGTTCAGCTCCTGCGCCGTTCCCGGAAGGAAGCCCGGCACGTCGACAAAGGTCAGAATCGGAATCTCGAACGCATCGCAGAAGCGCACGAAACGCGCCGCCTTTTTTGATGAGTTGATGTCGAGGCACCCGGCCAGCACCATCGGCTGGTTCGCGACCACGCCCACGGTGCGCCCCTCGATCCGCCCGAAACCGGTGATGATGTTGCCCGCATGCGCCGGTTGCACCTCGAAGAAATCGCCCTCGTCGAGCGTCTTTCGGATCACTTCGTGCATGTCATACGGCTGGTTGGCATTGGCCGGGATCAGCAGGTCGAGACTTTCCTCGAGCCGGTCCCACGGGTCCGCCGTCGGGCGCTCGGGCGCGGCATCGCGGTTCGATGCAGGCAAGAAGTCCACGAAGTCGCGGGCCGCGAGCAGCGCTTCGATATCATCATCGAACGCAACATCGGCGACCCCCGACTTCGTGGTATGCGTCACGGCA
>NZ_NCGB01000024.1:0-41577 GCF_002278865.1 Sphingomonas sp. 28-62-11
CGACGGTGGTGATCGGTGGGCTGATTACCTCAACCGCGCTGACGCTGCTGGTGCTGCCGGCGATCACGGCGTGGGCGTCCCGGTGGCGCGGTCGAAGGCACCAACGACCACAGTTCAAGATGGACCAAGAGCATAAAGCGACGTGACGCACCCCCTAGTCGGGCATGTCGCTCAGCAACAGAAGGAGTCAAGCATCGCCGACAAACTTTGCCTGGCGAGACGGACAATGGCGGTAATCGCAACCTCGTTAATCGGGGTCGCGTTGGTCTTGGTGACGCTATTGCGATTTGCAGCATGTTTTCCGTGGAGCGTTTTCAGCTAGGCCCGCACTAAAGGTCGACCGTGATCGCCATTTTCATCAAAATTGGTCGTCGGAACCGCAATGATTTGGCGTAGCTCCGCTGAAAGAGTCGCGGAAATGTGAACGGCGGCTTCTGTCACTAGTAGCAGTTTCGAGATCGAAGCAGAAATGACCGGAACTCGCCGGAAGCAGAACGACCCAATTAGTGAATGACTGACCGGCGGCTTTCGGGATCGTGGGCGGCAGAAGCAGATCTTTGTCGGGTTGTCTGAACCAGATTGGATAGTGACAGAATCTCGTCGTTCAAGCTTGCCCAGGTAGACACAATTTCATTCAGCGCATACTCGCCACCTTAATAACTGCCGCTGCAGCACCGTCTTAGTTCAAATGCTAATCATTGTGTCACGCTGCCCCGGGACCTTTGCGGTCCCGGGTGCAAACCTCTGATCAGTTATTCTTGGGCATGCTGCTGTTACCCATCATTTCGCTGGACATGGAACCTTTGTCCGTCATATTGCTCTTCATTGCACCATGCTTCATCATGGGATGCGATCCCATTGATGACCCATGCATCTTCATCATTGCCACACAGCTACGGTTTTTCATCATCGCCGAATGTGACATCGCATGGCAGCGTTTCATCGTTGCAGCGTGCGATTTGGTCATATGCGCGGACGCGGAAGAGGCTGCCGCCAACGAAAGAGCAATAGCGGCGACAGCAAGGGCATATTTCGTCATTTTCATTCTCCTGAGGTTGCCAAGGGAAGTGCCGCAGCTCCGGCAAACATATAATCAGACAGAATTCACCGACGGTGTCTTGGCGCAAAACGTTTAATCAATGAGCCCACCGCTATGTTCCGTATCTCTGGGTCGGCGGCGTTCAACCTTCCGGCTCGAACGCAGAAATAATCGGGCATGGTCCGGCATCCCCCCTCTTCACAATCCGACGCCAGCTTGGTCAGCGCCTGCCGGGCCGCCTTCAACCGCGCAATCTCGTCATCGAGTTTGCCAATCCGGTTTGCAGCCAGTTCGCGAGCGCGGGCACGATCGTTGGTCGCATCGAGCGCGAGCAATTCGCCAATCTCGTCGAGCGTGAACCCTGCCGACTGCGCCGACCGGATGAAGCGCAGGCGGCGGGCGTCGTCGCTGCCGTACCGTCGAACACCGTCAGCGCGCGGCGGTTCGTCCAGCAGTCCGCGTCGCTGGTAATAGCGTGTTGATTTCCACTGAGAGTTGACCCGGGATTTTCATCGAGAAGTGACCCGGGTGGTTATAGTGTCCCGCAGTGCGGGGGTGGGTCAAGTGGTGGCTTTTTCCTTTCGTGTTTTGGGTGCTGCGGCGCTGGCCCTGAACCGGAAGCTGTCATTGCCGGTTTCCAAGATGTGGCAATGGTGCGTGAGCCGATCGAGCAGCGCGGTGGTCATCTTGGCTGCGCCTGGTCGGCAAAGCCTCCAGCGACCGCAGCCATCGAGAGCGGTTCGCCATCGCTGATCGCCCGCGCGGCGCGCTCGAGCTTCCGCCATACCAGCCATATCGAAAGGGGCAGGCCCAATTGCGCCCGCGCCAAGACACGGAGCCGGGATTCAGACAGGCCGCATCGCATTGCAGCTTCCCGGATCGAAGAATTTCCCGGCTCGTGCGACAGATAAGCCAGCGCACTTTCCAATCGAGTATCGATCGTTCTTTCCTGTGGAATTGAACCCGCGACACGCTCGAGCCAATGGTCCAGCGGTTCTGAAGACAAACGCTCGGGCACAATGCCCGCCTCAATGACGGAAATGTCTGCTGCTGGGGCCAGCTTGACGAGGCGCGACGCGAGGAACGACTGGGGCTCGGCATACAAGAGCGTCACTTCACCACGCGATGACAGGGCATGCTCGACCAGCGGGCGTATCAAGATCGCAGCGCCTATGAACTCCATACCGTCCGCTGCGACGACAGTTGCCAGTCCCGTTTCCGCGAGGACCAGTTGGATCGCGACGTGTGCATGGAACGTGTTGTCCGCCGACGGACCACGATAAGCCGCAGCGCCTTCTCCGAATACAAATTCCCCGTTCCAACTCATAAAAGCGCATACGAACGGATCAACGGAGCTTTTCCTACCGTCGCTCGACCGTCAGCGACGTCAGATCAAGACCGTATCGCTCTTGATCCTTTGGCAGGGTCATATGGGCCGCAAACAACATGTGAAGTCCGGCACCGGCCGGTGGAGCCGCGACCTCGCCATTGGCATCCGTCACAACTTTGATGCGCTTGCCGGAGGAGTCGGCCAGATCGACAGGATAGTTACCCAGCGGTCGCCCGTTCATCATCAGCCGATATCGCTTTCCGGTCGCGTCGGCGGCAACGAACTCGAAACCCTCGCCCATCGGCGCTACGGCTATCTTCATGCCATCGCACGTCACGGCGCAGACAATCGTCTTCGCCATCCGCCTGGAGACCACCCGCAAGGTTCTCGGTTTGCGCCCACGCTCGATCGACGCGACCGCGGCCGGTGCGATCCGATATTCTTCGAGGATCAGCGGGATACGATCCTCGCCATAGTCCACGTCGCGCGCCTTCATGCTGACGGCCGCGACAACTGTGCCGGCCGCTGCGCCATCAACGCGCAATATCAGGCCGTCAGCGTCGGCGCTAACCACGCTCAGTTTGGGCGACCCTTGACCACGCACGACCAGATTTTCCGTCCTGTCAGAAGTTATCGCGATCTCAGCTTTGGGGAACTGCGATCCAATCGTGGCCTTGATCCTGAGCTCTGCCGCCGGCGCAATGGTTTTATCAGGAAGGAGAAAGAAGTCGTGCGCTTTCGCGCTCTGCGCCGACAGCAACGTCGCACATATGGAGAGTGCCACGCCCGTTGCACGTTTCGCCATGCTCATCATTTAATCCTGCCCCATTGTTATGGTTACCGTGCGATCGCTCAATTATAGCGCACCCAGAGTCTGCCTTAGTGCCGCGAAAAAACATAAGGTTTGTCGGCTCCGAATGCGATTACGTCATACCGTTCTTTTGTACCGTTCGGCACTTCCATTCCGGGCGACCCCATCGGCATACCCACAACCGCAAGCCCCTTTACGCCCTTGGGTTTGCTGGCGATCAATCGCTTAATGTCGGCAATGGGGACATGCCCCTCGAATGCATAGGCTCCGATAATAGCCGTGTGGCAACTGCCCAGCTGCGGCGGCACGCCGACCCTGCGCTGGAACGCGGGCCGTGCGGTATCGTCGATGACGCGGACCCGATCGCCGAACGCCGCTTTAACCTGCGCAGCCCAGTTCATGCAGCAACCGCAGCCAGGGTCGCGATGCATCACGATTTCGGCGCTTGCGGCGGTGGCGGATGCGGCAAGCAGGATGGCCAGGACAGTATTTTTCATCGAATTCTCCTCATCTGCATGCGAGCATAGTCTTCAACTGGTCGATTTTCTCGCGCTGTGATTTGATGATCTGGCCACACAGCGCGATGGGTTCGGGGTCGCTCATCGGACGAGCTATTGGACGTCCATTTCGAAGATCGCATACGGATGCCGTTTGGTCTGGAAATGTGAGCGTTCGAGTATTTTCCAACAACGACGCTCCATCACCTGGTCGACGTGGAGGGAATGGCCGTAAATTAGATAACATGGTTGGCCCTGCTTTGAGCCAACCTGTTCAAAGCGCTCCAGTAAAGGAATGAGCACCGATTGGTCGAACGGATTGTTGACCATTAGAATGATCGATCCTTCCGGAGGCGTGAAGTTTCGGGCATCTTGATGACGCAACTCGAACGACACGTCGGGAAATTGGTCACGTACCCGGTCGATGTTTGTCAGTGCGGCGCGGTGCAATCCGCCATCAAACTCGACACCGATCACCGTCCGGAAACCCGCTACTGCGGCCAGGATCAGCGCCCGACCCTTGCCCGATCCAACGTCGACAAAAGTGAAGTCGGACGGCTCGATGGCAGGTAGACGTTCCACCAAGTGGGCGAAAAACTCGGGCTGGATTGGTTCATATCGCGCTGCGCCAATCGCGGCTTCGTCTGAGACGGCCATTTCATCGATTTCAACGACGCCGAGGGTATCGACGTCAAAATCGCGATCAAACTGCGCATTGTAAACGTAAGCGTGATCCTTGGCATCACCCGAGAGATAGAGTCGCAGATTCTTGCCGACCAAGGTGACAAAGCCGACCGCCCCAAGTCTTCTCCATGCGCGTCGTGTGCGCCTTACAATTGAAACAGATCGCCCTGCCTTTGTCATTCAGCATTGCCCCCAAGTCTTGCCGCCTGCGCTACAGCGGAAAGCCGCGACGGCGAGGATTGCGGCCGTCGATCGTATCGCAAGTGTCGGACGGGGCATAATTGACGCTCTGGCGTGCTCGGAAGGCAAGGGGGTCATCGCGCTAGCATTGCCTCCATCTGCGCAATCTCCTCGCGCTGCGATTTGACGATGTTGGTGCATAGCGCCGCCACCTTGGGATCGCGCAGCTTTGCCTGCTCGCACATCAAGATTGCGCCCGAATGGTGCGGGATCATCGATCGCAAGAATGCGCTGTCGCCGATCGTCGTCTGCGTGCGGATCAGGGCAAAACATCCGAAGAACGTCACGAGCGAGCCACCAATCAGAACGGCGTTCACCGTTTTGGATTTGAACATGCCAGGCATGAAAACGATCATCAACACGACCATCGGCGCGACCATCATCAGCGTCATGTAGACCATGTTCAGATTGTTGTAGAAGCTCGACAACCGGTCGATCATGACGAACATCACCATATACATGATCACACCGCCGATCGCGGTCTGGATAGCGAGGCTTCGGTAGGAACCGTTCATGTTCATGGGTAATCTCCCGACAGGGACGCCCGTCGCGCAGGGGCGCGACAGGCGTTCAAAAGTTCCTGGTTATTGCGCTGGCTTGCCGTGGCTGCGCAGCCAGCCTTGCAGCTCGCCGATGTCCTTCTCCTGCATGTCGATGGTCACCTGCGCCATACGCTTCGTCTCGGCATCCTGTGCCTGCGCGAGCGCGACGCGCGACATTGCGATCGCACCGCGGTGATGCTCGATCATCTTGCGCGTCCATTTTTCCGATGCGTCGCCAGCCTTGGCGCCCATCATCTTCATGTGCATGTCCATCTCCGCCTTGCCGTAAGGGTTCGACGGATCGTTCATCATCATGCAGTGATCCATGCCTGCCACGCCTGGCTTCGTCGGCTTATGTTCGTGCGCGAGTGCGGGAACAACGAGCGTGAGCGCCATCGTCGTGGCGAGTGTCGTCTTCATTATCATCGGTTCGGTCCTTAGCTGCGTTGGCCCCCGCCTGTCGGAAACCCAGTGAGCGCGGCTCGGTTGCAGCACGCTCGATCAGGCAATCTCAAAAACCAGCCCGTTATCGGACTTTGAAATTAAATGTACCGTCTTTGCGTTCGCCGTCGCTGGTCGTAGCGTGCCATGCGATGAGATACGAACCCGTCGTCAGCGGTCGCTTGAGCGGCGCGATCAGCGTTTGCCCGTCCGGTCCAAGGGCTGCAGCAACACTTACAGGCATCGGCGCTGCGAGCTTGGGGCCGGACCGGGCGGTTATGAACAACTGAATCGACGATCCCTTCGCGACCAGCTTCTCGTCGAACCGAAGCTGGAGCTTGGTCGGCCCTGCGACGGTCGCATTGGCGGCAGGATTTGAGGCCGTCAGTTTGGCGTGGGCATTTGCGGACGCTGCGGACAGCAACCCTCCCGCAATTGCCGTGACTAGGAGCGATGCCTTGAAAAGCCGCATTTCGGAGATCCTTTGAAGAGTTGCTCTATAACGCAATACGCAGCGCAACGGCCTACCCCTCACCTCATTGCGCATCGCGATTCGCATTTTTGCAAAAAAATATTGAGGGCTGGGTCGTCAGGCTGCGTAATCGTTTTAGACACGTGGAAGATCACCCTCAATGTACCACACTAGCCTTCGGGCGGCTGCGATATTGGTTATGGCAGTAATGTCAGCGTCCACGATGGCCGACGCTCAGGAAGCGGCGGCCCCGATTGCGGTGAGGACTTTGCACGATGCGGTCGAGGTGGCCGTTCAGCAATCGTCCGAGGCCGCCAGCCTACCGGCGCTTCGCGCGCAGGCCGAAGCACTGCGCCGAAGCGGGCGCGGGCCGTTCGTTGGGCCGCCGGTCCTGTCCGTAGATCTGTTGACCCGGTCTCAAGGTATCATCGAGGAAGAGACGTCGGTCTCGGCGGGTATTCGCTGGCCCGGAGAAGGCAAAGCCATCCGCAGCTATGCCGGTCGCGCAGGCGACTCCGCACAATCGGGCATCGAGGCGGCTCGCCTGCGAATCGCGGGCGACGTGCGCGACGCTTGGTGGTCGCTGGCGGCGGCGCGCGCGGCGGTCGCGGTCGATCGCGATCAGGTCGGCATCGCCGCGACCACCGCCAGCCAGGTAGCACGGCTGGTGGGTGCCGGCGAGCAGGCGCGGCGCGATCTGTTGCTCGCCCAGGCCGAGGCATCGGCAGCGGAATCGCGGCTGTCGCAAGCGCAAGCCGAACTGGCGCGGGCCGAGGCAGCTTATGCAGCGCTTGCCGGGCCGCCGCCCGCCGAGTTACCGCCGGAAAGCCAAGCCAACGTCACCGATCCGGAAAATAGCCCAGCCCTGCGCGCCGCCCTTGATCGCGCAGCGCTCGCCGATGCGCGCGCAACCAGCCTGACCTATGGCGCGCGTCTGCGCCTTGAAGGGACGGTCGGGATCAGGCGCGAACGTGGCGGCGTCGGCGATTCGACTTTGTCGCCAGAGCCATTTCGTAATGCCCTGCTTCTCGGTGTCCGGGTGCCGCTCGGGCGCAATCAGTCGGCGGTGGCCGATGCGGCGTCGGCGCGGTCCACAGCGCTCGGCGCTGGTGCCGAGGCAAACCGCCTGCGCATTCGGCTGGTCGCAGAGCAGCGCGCGGCGCAAGCCCGCCTCGATGCCGCGGAGCGTTCCCTCGAACAGGCACAGGCGCGCCGTGCAGCGCTCGCCGAGGCGCTGGCACTCACTGAGCGTGGCCGCACCGAGGGTGAGATCGGGTTCATCGAAGCGCTGCGAGCGCGGCAAACGCTTTCGGAAGCCGAACGTGATTTGGCTGCAGCGAGGGTCGCCCGGTTCGCCGCTATTTCTTCCTTCAACCAAGCGATGGGCGTTTTGCCATGATCCGACCACGACTGACGATGACGCTGGCTGCGCTGGCAATGGTGGCAAGTGCATCGCTGGCGATCGCTCATGGCGACGAGGACCATGGCGCAGCAGCGACTCCTGTCGGGCTATCGGTCGCGCCGCGCATGGAAGCTGCGACCGAGACGCTCGAACTGGTCGCGGCCGCCAAGGCGGATGACCTGACGATCTGGATCGATGGTTTTGCTGACAACGTGCCCGTCACCGGGGCAACCGTCAGCGTCACGGTCGATGGCAAGACCGGTCCGGCCAAGGCCGCGAATGGCTTTTATACCTACTCGGACGGCGGTCTAGAAAATCCGGGTCCGCACGAACTGTCGTTTCTGGTGAGCAATGACGGGGCGTTTGAATCGCTGTCCGGCACTTTGACAGTTCCAAAAGCCGCAGCGGACACGACGGCGGCGATGCCGATTTGGCGTTGGCTGTTGATTGCAGCGTTGGTGGCGCTTGTGCTGGCCGGGGCGTGGCACTGGCGAGCGCGGCGATTAGGAGCAGCAGGTCTGGCGGTCTTGATCGGCGCACTGTTGTTTTTCGGCATCCCTGTGGGCCCTGCTCCGGTCGCAGCACACGGCGACGAAGATCATGGTGCATCGCCTGGCGCACCTACGGGATCGGGCGAAGCGGCAGTCAAGACCGCAGATGGTAAGCTATTTGGCCCCAAGTCGGTCCAGCGGATCATCGGGGTGCGGACAGTGCTTGCCGCAGCGGGTGAGGCGCAGCCAAACACGAGCCTGACCGGCAAGATCGTCGCCGATCCGAAGCGTGGCGGATTGATCCAGAGCGCCACGGGCGGCCGGGTCACTGCCCCTGCCTCGAGGTTACCGATCATTGGGCAGGCGGTTCGCGCGGGGCAAGTGCTCGCCTTTGTGGAGCCGCCGCTGCAGGCGATCGACCGCGCCACCTTAGCACGCGAGTCGAGCGACCTTGACCAGCAGATCGCGCTCGCTGCGAACAGCTCGGCGCGGCTGCGTCGGCTCGAAGGCGTCGTGCCAAGGCGCCAGATCGAAGAGGCTGGCATCACGCTTGCAGGTCTCCAGCGCCGTCGCGCCGCGCTTGCCCAAGCGCGTAGCGCACGTGAAGTGCTGGTGTCGCCGATCGACGGGGTGATCGGGTTGTCTAACGTCCGCGTCGGGCAGGTCGTGAGCGCGGAGACGACGCTGTTCGAAATCGTCGATCGCTCGCGCCTTTATGTCGAAGCCAATCTGTTCGATCGTCGCGCACTGGCGGCGGGCGCGAAGGCGGTTGGCAAGACGGCTGACGGCACGACCTTCGACCTGGTTTTCGAGGGGGCCGGGCTCATCGACCGCGGACGTGCGGCACCGGCGTTGTTCCGCGTAGTGGGTGTGCCCGCCAATTTGCGGATTGGTGAACCGATCACGATCGAGGCACCGCTTGGCGGCACGGTCGCGGGCGTCATCGTGCCCCGCGCCGCCCTATTGTCGAGCGCCAACGGCACCCCCTCGGTGTTCGTCAAAACCCACGCCGAGCTGTTCGAGCAGCGCAGCGTGAAATCCTCTCCCGTAGATGCAAGTCGCGTTGCGCTCCTCTCGAACGTGAAGCCCGGCGAGCACGTCGTGACGGCGGGGGCCGAACTGCTCGGCCAGGTGCGCTAGGCGATGTTTGACCGGCTCGTCGCCTTTTCACTCCGTAACCGTGTCCTTACGCTGTTCCTTGCGTTCGCGCTGATGGCATTCGGGGGACTGTCAGTGACCCGGTTGCCGGTCGATGTGCTGCCCAATCTCAATCGCCCGGTCGTCACGATCCTGACCGAATCACCGGGCCTTGCACCGCCCGAAGTCGAAACGCTGGTGACGCGCCCGATCGAGACATCGATGAGCGGCGTCCCCGGGGTCGAACGTGTCCGGTCGGTGTCGGGCATCGGTCTGTCGATCGTCTATGTCGAGTTCGGCTGGAAGGAAGATGTCTACCGCGCGCGCCAGCAGGTCGCCGAACGCCTAACGCTGGTGCGCGAACAGATACCGCCCGCCGTCGTCCCGCAAATGGGGCCAGTCACCTCGATCATGGGCGAGATCATGCTGGTCGCGATCCCCTATGGCCGGGCAAGTCCGATGCAGGCGCGCGAGATTGCCGATTTCCAGATACGGCCGCGCCTGCTCGCGATCCCCGGCGTCGCGCAGGTCATTCCGATCGGCGGAGAGGTGCGGCAATATCGCGTCTCGCCCGATCTCGCGACGATGAATGCCGTCGGCGTCAAACTGAAGGACGTGGAGGACGCGCTTCGTGCCTTTGGGACCAACACCGGCGGCGGCTTCGTCGATCAATATGAACGTGAGTTTCTGATCCGCAATGTCGCTCGGACCACGCGGATTCAGGATCTTCAGCAGCTCGTTGTCGCCAGCAATGCCAATGGTCCAGTCCGTTTGTCGCAGATCGCCAAAGTCGACTTTGCGGCGGCATTCCGGCGTGGCGATGCGGGTTATGACGGCCAGCCCGCCGTAGTCATCGCGATCCAGAAGCAGCCCGACGCCGCGACCGTCGCCGTGACCGACGAGGTCGAAAAGGCGCTCAAGGAAATTACCGCCACGCTGCCCGACGGGCTGCGCGCCGATCGCGTGCAGTTCCGTCAGGCCAATTTCATCCAGACCTCGATCGGCACGCTGCAACGCGCGCTCATCGAGGCCGGGATCGTCGTCTCGATCGTGTTGTTCGTGTTCCTGCTCAACTGGCGCACTACCGCAATCTCGCTGGTCGCGCTGCCGGTATCGATACTCATCACCGCAGTCGTGTTCGAGATTTTCGGGCTGTCGATCAACACGATGACGCTAGGTGGCCTCGCGATTGCGATCGGCGAACTGGTCGATGATGCGGTGGTCGGCGTCGAGAATGTCTATCGCCGCCTGCGCGAGAACAGCCAAGAAACCGAACCCAAACCAGCGCTCGCGGTGATCGCACACGCCACCGGCGAGGTCCGGTCGGGAATCATCTATGCGACCGCGATCATCATTCTTGTCTTTCTGCCGCTGTTCTTCCTCGGCGGGGTCGAGGGGCGCCTGTTCCAGCCGCTCGGGGTCGCCTATGTCATATCGATTCTCGCCAGCCTGGTCACGTCGATTACGCTGACGCCGGTGCTCTGTTATTATCTGCTACCCAAACTGGCGGCGACGCGCGGCGAAGCGGCGGAATCGGGGCTCGTCCGAAGGCTCAAAAACGGTAACAGTCGTCTGCTCGGCTGGGGGTTCCGCTATGCAAAGGCCATTCTGATCGCAGGCGGTATCGCCACCGCAATCGCGCTCTTTGGTGCGGCGAACCTGCCCAAGGCATTCCTGCCGACCTTCAACGAAGGCAGTTTCGTCGTCAGCCTTGCCTTTCAGCCGGGGATTTCGCTCGAGCAATCGAGCAAGCTGGGCAGCACCGCCGAAAAACTGCTGCTGCAAATCCCGGACGTCGCCAGCGTGAGCCGCCGCACCGGGCGCGCCGAGCTCGATGAGCACGCCGAAGGCGTCCATTCAAGCGAGATCGACGTTGCGCTGAAACCCGACACTGCCAACCGCGAAATCGTGGCGCGCGCCATCCGCGAACGCCTCGCAATCCTGCCCGGTTCGGTGACGGTGGGCGCACCGATCGGTCACCGGATCGACCATCTGCTGTCGGGCGTGACGGCACAGATCGTCGTCAAAATCTTCGCCGAGGATCTCGACGCGCTGCGTACGACCGCCGAGACGCTTCAGTCCCGGATCGCCAAAGCGCCCGGCATCGTTGATCTTCGCGTCGAGCGGCAAGTGCGCGTGCCGCAACTCGATCTCAACATCGATTACGAGCGCACCGCTTCCTACGGCGTGGCCCCTGCCGCAGTAGCCGAAGCAGTCGAGACGCTATCGAACGGCAAGATCGTCAGCACCATCGTCGATGGTCTCAAGCGCTATGACGTCGTCCTGCGATTGCCCGATCAGGAGCGTTCGACGACGGGCCTCGCCGATCTATTAATCGAAACCCCGCAAGGGCCGGTGCCGCTGCGCAACCTGGCCGACGTAAAGGAAACCGAGGGGCCGAACCAGATTCTGCGCGAGGACGGTCGTCGCCGGATCGTGCTGTCCGCCAACGCTGCTCCGGGTGCCAATCTCGGCAACATCATCGCTGTCATCAACGCCGAGGTTGCCAAACTCAAACTGCCAGCAGGCGGGTTCGTGCGCGTCGAGGGACAATTTCAGGCACAACAGGAAGCGACGCTGACGATCGGCGGGCTATCACTAATCTCGTTCGCGATGATCTTCGCACTGCTCTTTACGCGCTATCGTTCGGTGCGGCTGGCGCTGATCATCATGGCAGGCGTGCCGATGGCGCTGGTCGGGTCGGTGCTGGCGCTGTGGTTGTTCGGGTTGCCACTGTCGGTCGCCAGCCTGATCGGGTTCGTGACGCTGACCGGAATCGCCGCGCGCAACGGAATCCTCAAGGTCAGCCATTACATCAACCTTGTGCTCCATGAAGGCGAGACTTGGGGCGATGCCATGATCGTGCGCGGCACGCTCGAACGCCTGACGCCCGTGCTGATGACTGCGCTGGGCGCAGGTCTGGCACTTACGCCGTTGCTGATCGGTGCCGACGAACCCGGCAAGGAAATCCTTCACCCGGTCGCGGTCACGATCTTCGGCGGCTTGCTCTCGGCGACGCTGCTCGATGCGCTCGTCACGCCGATCCTGTTCCGGCTCTATGGCCGCAAACCCCTCGACCGTCTCGTTGCCGATGCCCGCGCAACCGGTTCGACCGAAGCCTTTTGACATGACCAATCCCAAAGGAGCCCGCATGAAAACATCTCTTCTCACCGCCGCCGCGCTCTCGCTGGCGCTCGTCGGGTGCGGCCCGGCGACCAAGGTCGACACCGCTAAAACCGCCACCAGCGTCGCTGATAAGCATGCAGGCATGGCGATGGGTGGCCACGACGATGAAACTCACGCGCCGACGATGAAGCTTGCGCTGTCGCCCAATGGCCCGTTGGCACCAGGGCGTGCGCAAGGCGTAACGCTCACCTTGACCAATATCGCCAGCGGCAAGCCGCTCGGACCGAGCGACCTTGCGCTCGCGCATACCAAGCGTCTCCATTTGCTGATCGTCGATAGCAGCTTGACCGACTACCAGCATATCCATCCTGTGGTCGATCCGGCAAAATCCGGCCAGTGGCGCTTCGATTTCACGCCTCTATTAGGGCGCACGTACAAGGTCTGGGCGGACGCGACGCTGCCCGATGGCGCGCAGGAATATGTCGGTGCAGAGCTTGTGGCCGGCGCCGAAAAGGCCCCTCCCCCCAGCAGCACACCTGCCATGACGGCTGAAAAGGATGGTCTCAAATTCAAGCTGTCCTTCTCAAAGCCGCTGAAGTCCGGGCAGGCCGCACAGGGTCGCATCGAGGTGATCGATACAAAAACCGGAAAGCCCTTCGCCGCACTGCAACCGATCATGGGCGCATTCGGCCATATCGTAGCGTTTGCGGGCAACTGGAACTCGATCGAGCATGTCCACCCGCTCGGAGAAGAGCCGAAGTCGGAAGCCGAGCGGAGTGGCCCGGCGATCAACTTCCACATCCAGCCCGAGCAATCGGGCACTCTTAAATTGTTTGCGCAAGTCCGAGCCAATGGACGGGAGACGATCGTCCCGTTTACGGCAAATGTTGCACCCTGACGGTCGCAGTCGAACGAGGAGAATGAAGATGGACGACCTCGACATGGCACTGGCCAGGCTGGCACACGCGCCAATCCCGGCATCGCTCGATGGCCTTGAGGACCGTGTGCTGGCGCGCATTGGCGCGATCGGCAGCACGCGTGGCCCGTCGCTGATGATGGCAGGCGGCGGCGCGGCAGTATTCGCCCTTATCCTCGGCGTAACGATGGGGGCAGACCTACCTCGTCGCGAGGTAGCACGACAGGACGTGGCAGGGCTGTTCGGTGAGCCGCCCTATGCCCTGTCCACCCTGTTCGGCGCATGATCTCCTTACGGTTTCGCCAGTGGCTGGCCATCGCCGGGATTGCCCTGCTTGCCGGCATCGCTGGTGTTGTGATCGGGCGCGCACTTCTGCCAACAGCCGCTCCTGCTACCATCGATTTCCACCAATTCGTCCATGAGGGTCTTGATCTCGACGCCGATCAACGCTCGGCACTCGAACAGCTTGAACTCCGCTTTGCCGCCCGCCGACGCGCGCGCGAGCTGGAATTGCGACGTGACAATGCCCGGCTGGCCGAAGCAATCGCCGAGGAGCATGATGCCGGGCCGAAGGTCGCCGCCGCGGTGAATCAGGCGCATGTCGCGATGGGCGAACTGCAAAAAGATACACTTGCGCACGTCTTTGCCATGCGCAAAATCCTGCGACCGGCACAGGCAGTGCGCTTCGATGCGGCGGTCGTTCGGGCGCTGACCGAAGAGCGTCGGTGACGATTGATCTCGCTACCGCTTCTGATGGAGAGCTGGCGAGTCTCGCGCTGGCAGGACGTCAAGCTGCCTATGGCGAGATCATGCGGCGTCACCGTGAACCGCTGCTTCGCCTGATCCGCGCGCATACCGGCGCCAATGACGAGTCCGTCGATGTTCTTCAGGACTGTTTCGTCGCGGCTTTTGCGAGCCTCGGCCAGCTCGATCTGACACGGCCGATGCGCCCCTGGCTCGCCCGGGTCGCGATCAACAAGGCACGCGATTGGCGGCGACGGCGCACGGTGCGTCAGTTCTTCTCGATGGCACTGCCATTGACACCCGACATAGCGGCTTCAATCGCGGACGACGCACCTGGGGCCGAAACACTCCTGACAGATCGAGCCGCCCTCAACTTCACGATGGCTGCCCTCGCTTCCTTGCCGACCAACCTGAAGGAGCCGCTGATTTTGAGCGCGTTCGATGGTTGGCCGCAGGCGGCGATCGGCGATTTCCTCGGGATCAGCGAAAAAGCGGTCGAGACACGGATCAGCCGAGCGCGGCAACGGCTGCGAGCACTGCTGCCAGCGCCGAACGGATAACGAGGCGATCGCGACTTTCCACACTCGAGTCCGTTCTCCCTGGAAAATGATACAGACCCAGACCCTAAACGATCACAGTTCAAAAGGAGCGACTTCATGCGGGGGCATCGATTGGCCCTAACCAAGCCCGCCACATAATACTAGTGGAGCGTCAGTCTTGAGCCATGCGCGGAAATACGCGCATCAATTCTTCAAGCTTGATCGCCCTCGTTTCGGCATCGCCACTGGCGGCAGCTTCGTCGAGACAATGGCTAACGTGACCGCGCAAGAGTTCGGCCTCGACTTTGGACAATGCGGCCCGTGCCGCCTGCACCTGTGTCACGACGTCGATACAGTAACGGTCGTTGCCGATCATCGCGGCAATCCCCCTGACTTGTCCCTCGATGCGCCCCAGCCGCTTTCCCAAAGCATCCTTGTTACCGCTGTATCCTCGCATGTGTTCCTCTGATCCAGGTCCGGGTTGCATATACCCCTGAGGGGTATTATATAATGTTGGGGGCGGCGACCGCAACCCTCGGCTTGGTGCATGGGCGAGCACATTGGAATCGCCAATGTCGATTTGGGCCGAAATGCAACGATAAGGGAAACAAGCGATGCCTCGGATGACCTCGATATGGATCTTACCGGCCATGTTGTTAGCCGGCTGTGCCACCACCGGCGACCGCACCGCGACAAGCGCAGAGCGTTCAGCTTGCGAAAAAATGGAAAAGAACATGGGGCTCGGCAGTCCTCACGATCATGGCGAAATGAAGGGCAGAGGACTGAACTCGATGAACCTGAGCCACGACCGATGTGTCAAAATCCTCGCCCAACCAAACTGATACTGATGTCTGGCGGGCGTTACGGCCCGCCGGACATCATTACCCATGATGGGAATTTCAGATGACCGAAACAGCCATCCCGACCGATGCCGTGAAGGACTGCTGTTCGGGCTCTCCCCAAGAAGATACGGGCGTCCTCATAAAAGACCCTGTCTGCGGGATGATCGTCACACCTTCAGCGTCGACGCTGACGACGACGCATGATGGCCATCCTTATTATTTCTGTTCGGCAGGATGCCTTTCAAAGTTTTCTGCCGATCCCGCCAGATACCTTGATGATCGTCCACGTATCGAGCCGGTCGCCGTCGCGGGTGCAATCTGGACCTGTCCGATGCACCCCGAGATTCGTCGCGATGGTCCCGGTTCCTGTCCGATCTGCGGGATGGCGCTCGAGCCCGAAGCGCCTTCGCTAGACGATGCGCCGATCCCCGAGCTGGTCGATTTTACCCGGCGTTGGTGGGTTTCGGCGGCGCTGTCGGTGCCATTGCTGGTGCTCACGATGGGAACCGATTTGCTTGGGCTTCATCTCGTCAGCGCGGCGATTTCGCCGTGGCTCCAACTTGCCTTGGCCGCGCCGATCGTCCTGTGGGCAGGCGCTCCGTTTTTCGTTCGTGGCTGGAATTCGCTCAAGACGCGCCACCTCAACATGTTCACGCTGATTGCGATCGGTGTCGGTGCCGCGTTCCTTTACAGCCTTGTCGCGACACTCGTGCCGGGCATTTTTCCCGATACGTTCAAGATGCAAGGGATGGTGCCGGTCTATTATGAAGCGGCGGGCGTCGTCGTTGCGCTGGTTTTGCTCGGCCAGGTGCTTGAGCTTCGCGCGCGTGCCTCGACCGGCAAGGCCATCCGCGCGCTCCTGAACCTTGCGCCAAAGACCGCACGGCGGATTGCACCTGACGGGACCGAAACCGAAGTACCACTCGCCGAAATCGTCGCAGGCGACCGTCTCCGGGTCCGTCCTGGAGAGGCCGTGCCGGTCGATGGCATCGTTGTTGACGGCAAATCATCGGTCGATGAGTCGATGCTGACCGGCGAACCGCTCCCCGTTGCAAAGGAATCAGCGAGCGCGCTCACCGGCGGGACGGTCAACGGCACCGGCAGCCTCGTCATGGAAGCGCAGGCAGTTGGCAGCGACACAATGCTCGCGCGCATCGTCAAGATGGTTGCCGAGGCGCAGCGCAGCCGTGCGCCAATCCAGGCCGTCGCTGACCGTATTTCGGGCTGGTTCGTGCCGTTGGTGATCGCGATTGCGGTCGTCACGTTCATCGTCTGGAGCCTTGTGGGCCCCGAACCCCGTATCGGCCATGCGCTGCTCAATGCGATTGCGGTGCTGATCATTGCTTGCCCCTGTGCGCTTGGGCTCGCCACGCCGATGTCGATCATGGTCGGCACAGGGCGCGGCGCGCAGGCGGGTGTGCTCGTCAAAAGTGCCGAAGCGCTCCAGGGCTTCGAACAAGTCGACACCCTGCTGATCGACAAGACCGGGACGCTCACAGAGGGCAAGCCGAAGCTCGTGGGAATAGAGACGGTCGGCGAACTTGCTCAAGACGATCTGCTGCGGTTCGTCGCTTCGGTCGAGGCCCGCTCCGAGCATCCGCTTGCCCATGCGATCGTGACGGCCGCCAAGGAGCGCAATCTGTCGCTCTCCGAACCCGACGGCTTCGAGGTTCAGGTCGGTGCTGGCATAAGTGCCAAAGTGGGCGGGCACGTCGTCGTGGTCGGCAACGCCGCGCAAATGCAGCGTATTGGTGTCGATGCACAGCCGCTCTTCGAGGCATCTGAGGCCAAGCGTCGCGAAGGCGCGGGCATTATGCTGGTCGCTGTCGATGGCGCGCTTGCCGGGTTCATCGCGGTTGCTGACCCGATCAGGGCGAATGCCAGGGACTCGATTTCCGCGCTCCGCAAACAGGGGCTGCGCGTCATCATGCTCACCGGCGACAATCCGACGACGGCGCAAATCGTCGCCGATGCGGTCGGCGGCCTCGACGAGGTTCACGCCGAACTGAAGCCCGAAGATAAAGCGCGCATTGTCGGCGAACTGAAGGCCAAGGGGGCAAACGTCGCGATGGCAGGCGATGGCATCAACGATGCGCCCGCACTTGCGGCTGCGGATGTGGGGCTGGCCATGGGCACCGGCACCGATGTCGCCATCGAAAGCGCAGGGATAACGTTGACCAAGGGCGATCTAGCCGCCGTCGTCCGCGCCCGTACGCTTGCTAAAGCGACGATGGCGAATATCCGTCAAAACCTGTTCTTCTCCTTCGTGTTCAACGGGATCGGGGTGCCGATAGCAGCAGGTGTTCTTTATCCCGTGACTGGTCTGCTCATGTCCCCAATGTTCGCTGGTGCGGCGATGGCAATGTCTTCATTCACGGTGGTGGTGAATGCCCTGCGATTAGGCCGCGTCAAACTCTAGGTGTCGGCAGCGTCCGCGTTCCGCGTTCTTGCTATAGAAGCGGTCAGTCCGCAACCCTGAAGAGTTTCGGGCGCCGGCAGGCGTACGAAAGTCTGGGAGGCCCGAACCCGTGGGCCGCAAGCGGTGACCTATGGGGATTTCGGATTTGAGCAGGTTGGGGTGATGGCTAACCGGCTGTGTTTATCGTCGTCCGTCGCCGCGCGCCGGCCAGATGAGAGAGCGGATAACGGGATTCCAGGAGGCGGTCGGCGGACCTTGCCGGGCGCGACGATGCCGTTGACGCTGCTACGCGCGCGTCCTTCCGTTCTCCGAAGCGGTGGCGCTGCGGGGGCGATCGATATCGGGCCGTGCCGGGTCACAGCGCCTGGACTCCGGATGGTGCCATCGGCACGGGCGGCGCGCGGGGTTGGTGCTGGCGTTCGAACGTCTCGATGACGACCATGTGGCCGCCGCAGCACGGGCATGGTGGCCGCACGTCGTCCGGCTCGATCGGCGCATCGGCAGTCGCGGGTAGCGCGACGCCAAGCAGCTGACGGACGTGGTCGAGATGAGCCTTGCGGGTCGCACCGGCGAGCAGGCCGTAATGGCGGATGCGGTGGAAGCCCATGGGCAGGACGTGGAGCAGGAAGCGGCGGATGAACTCGTCAGTGGAGATCGTCATGACCTGTTGCCGGTTGGCACCGCTCTGGCGATAATCCTTGTAGCGGAACGTGACCCCGCTCGCGTCGAAGCGGATGAGCCGACTGTTCGAGATCGCCACGCGGTGGGTGTAGCGCGACAGATAGGCGAGCACCGTCTCGGGCCCAGCGAACGGTGGCTTGGCGTAGACGACCCAGCGCTTCTTGCGAACCGGTGACAGGTGGCGCAGGAACGCGCGCCGGTCGGCGAGGTGCGCGAGACCACCGAAGAACGCGAGCCGCCCCGCTGCGTGCAGCGCCATCAGTCGGGTAAGGAACAGGCGGCGGAACAGCTTGCCCAGCACCCGGACTGGTAGCAGGAACGCCGGGCGCGACGATATCCAGCGACCCCCATCCGGTGACAGCCCGCCACCCGGCACGATCATGTGGATGTGCGGGTGGTGGGTCATCGCCGATCCCCATGTGTGCAGCACGGCGGTGATGCCGATGCGGGCACCAAGGTGCTTCGGATCGGCGGCGATGGTCGTCATCGTCTCCGACGCCGCCTGGAACAGCAGGCCATAGACCGCCGCCTTGTTCTGAAGCGCGATATCGGCGACCTCGGCCGGCAGCGTAAACACGACGTGAAAGTAGCCGACCGGCAGCAGGTCGGCCTCGCGCTCGGCCAGCCAGGTGCGCGCCGCGGCACCCTGGCACCGAGGACAGTGCCGGTTCCGACAGCTGTTATAGGACACGCGCCAGTGGCCGCAGTCCTCACAGGAATCGACATGGCCGCCCATCACGGCGGTACGGCAATGCTCGATCGCCGACATCACCTTCAGCTTGTCCAGGCTCAAGCGTCCGGCATGGCCCGCCCGATAGGCTGCCCCTGCGGCGCGGAAGATGTCGGCGACCTCGAGTGAGGCGCGCACGCGACCTCAGCCGCCCGTTGCTCCTCCCCTGGTTACTGCTGTCAGCTTGTCGAGCGGACTGGTCACGTTGCGCATCGTGCGGGTCGCGACCTTGGTATAGTATGCGGTGGTGTCCAGCTTCGCGTGACCAAGCAGCGCCTGGATGATCCGCACGTCGATCCCGTCCTCGAGCAGGTGGGTCGCAAAGCAGTGCCGCAGCGTGTGGGGGCCGATCCGCTTGTCGATCCCCGCCGCAATGCCTGCCTCGACGACAATACGGTGTAGCTGCCGCGTGCTCAGCGGCTTGAGATAGTGCTGGCCCGGGAACAGCCACCCGTCGGGGTGCATCACCCCTTCCTGCCGCCCAACCTTCCACCACTCCCGCAGCAGCGCGAGCAAGCCGGCCGGGAGCATGGCGTTGCGATACTGTCCGCCCTTGCCGCGCTCGACCCGGAGCAGCATGCGCTCGCTGTCGACATCGCGCACCTTGAGGGCGGCGACCTCGGCCGCGCGCAGGCCCGCGCCATAGGCGACCGACAGCGCCGCCTGGTGCTTGAGACACCTGGTCGCGCCGAGCAGTCGCGCCACCTCGTCGGGGCTCAGCACGACAGGCAGCTTGCGGATCCGCTTCATGCGGACCAGCTTGCGCGCCAGGTCTGGCCGGTCGAGCGTGTGCAGGAAGAAGAACCGCAACGCCGATACGATGCTGTTCATGGTCGGCACCGGCACTCCCTGATCGGACTGCTCGACCTGAAAGCGTCGCACATCCTCCGCCGTCGCGGTGTCGGGTGAGCGCCCGAGGAACGTGGCGAACCGGCCGACGTCGCGGATGTAGTTGCGCTGAGTCTCGCGACAGAAACGCCGCATCTCCATCTCGTCGATGAGACGCTGGCGTAGCGGGCTGACAGCAGCAACGGGTATGATGATGTTCATGGCAGGGCTCCTTCTGGTGGAACCCCGATGCTCTGCCTGCTGCCCGCAGCGCTCAACCGGCGCGCAACGCCCGTTCCTTTACCTCAACCGCGACCCACGCACCCTCCCGCGCAGCGGGTTCGTGCACCCACCCTTATTGTCGCTTCCGACCTCACGGCGCCGTCATAAGGAGAGATTTGACGCCTATTTTTGAGGCGTCCACACGGCGACATGGCGGACGCGGATGTTAATAACGCTGCGCTGTGCTATTGTGCTCGCAATTAGCCGCCTTGCGAACCAGCGAATGCGGCAAGTCGCTACAAAGGCCTTGGCTTATGAAAGTGTAGCTTGACACGACCTTAACAGATTGTGCCCGCCAGCCGCTGCAATCTCGAGCGCGCGCTTGGCGGTTTCCTGGCCCTTTACCTGGCGCAAATCGGGGCCTTGATCGGCTAGCTCTGCCTCGCCCGGCTGCGGGGCAGCGAGCAGGCCGTGGCCCTTGAAGTGATTGAGCAGCGACAGCAGGTCAGGCGCCGCGATCACCTCGATCGTGCCTGCCCATGCGGCTTCGGACCCTTGCGCGGCGGGGCAGACCAGCCCTTTCGATTCAGCCGAGGCGTGGAGCGCGGCGAGCAGTACGCCTGGCGATGTCGCGATCCGCGCATCAAGGCCAAGCTCCCCAACGACGATATAATCGGCAAGCGTCTCTGCATCGACTACGCCCATCGCCCCCAACACGCCGAGCGCGATCGGCAAATCGTAATGCGATCCTTCCTTGGGCAGATCGGCGGGCGACAGGTTCACGGTAATCCGCTTGGGCGGCAGCGCCAGGCCAAGTGCGGCGATGGCGGCGCGAACTCGCTCGCGGCTTTCGGCAACGGCCTTGTCGGCAAGCCCCACGACATTGAAGGCAGGGACGCCGGGCGCGACCTGCACCTGCACCTCCACCCCGCGCGCTTCCAGACCCAGATACGCCACTGTCGATACGATTGCGACCATCGCCTCCGGCCCCGCTAATCCCGGCGCAGTTCGCCCGCGCGGCTAATCACCTGTTCATAAACGCTTTCTTAAATGAGGAAAGCACACGAAGGACTGTCTTGCAAAAACAACACACCCACCCCACATCCCACAAGGTGAGCAAGACCCACGTCCTTCGCCCGCGCAGCGCCGCCGTTCGCACCGGGCTCACGATGTTAGGCGCGTTAGTCATCGTGATTTCGCCAGTTGTCGGTGTTATCCCGGGGCCGGGCGGTGTTTTCGTGTTCGCGGCTGGCCTGGCGCTGATGTTGCAGAACTCAGGGTTGGCCAAGCGGGTGTTCGTGCGGCTTAAGCGTCGCTGGCCGCAGCTGGGCAATGTCGCCGATCTCGGCCTGCGGCGGGCGAGCGCGCTGCGCCGGTTCGAGCGTGATCGTCCGCTGGGCAAGGATGGCAAAAAACTGTCGCGGTTGAGCCAGTTTTGGCGAATGGCGCGCAACATGATCAGCGGACGCCGCGTGTAATGGCGCGCGATCGTTGACTTGCGCGTTGCCCTCGCTTAAGGGCTCTGATCAACCGGCCGCCGTTATTGGCGGCCTTTTCCATTCTGTAGATCAGGGAATGAGTGATGAAGCGGACCTTTCAGCCGAGCAATCTGGTGCGTGCACGCCGCCACGGCTTCCGCGCGCGGATGGCGACGGTGGGCGGTCGCAACGTCCTGCGCGCCCGTCGCGCCCGCGGTCGCAAGAAGCTGTCGGCATAACAACGCTTACCGCACGCCGCGATTTTTTGGCGGCGAATGCGGGCAGGCGCGCGCCGATGCCGGGTTTCGTGCTGCTGGCGCGCGACCGAGCGGATGGCGCCCCCGAAATGCGGATCGGTTTCACCGTTACCAAGAAAATCGGCAATGCCGTGGTACGCAATCGCCTGAAACGGCGGTTGCGGGCGCTCGCGCGCGCGGTGCTGCCGGTCGCCGGATTGCCGGGTCATGATCATGTGTTGATCGGTCGCGCTGATGGCTTGAGCCGCGGTTTCGCGGTGCTGGAGGCTGATTTAACCCGCGCGCTGGCGAAGGTCGCGAGGTGATCGCCAAGCTGCTGATTTTGGTCGCGCGGGGCTGGCAACTCGGCCCTTCTTTGATCCTGCCGCCGTCCTGTCGCTTTGCGCCGTCGTGTTCGGCCTATGCAATCACTGCCCTTCGCCGCTATGGCGCGCTGAAAGGCGGGTGGCTCGCGGCCAAAAGGATCGCGCGCTGCCATCCCTGGGGCGGATCAGGCTATGATCCCGTCCCCTGATATTCCAAGACTGCACGATCGGGGCTGTTCCAAGTGAATCAAGACAATCGCAACATGGTGCTGTTCCTGGCGATCGCCGCGCTGATCCTGGTCGGCTGGCCGATTGTGTCGCAGAGCCTGTTTCCCCAGCCCAAGCGCCCGCCAGTGGCACGCACTCAGCCGGGTACCCCGACCGCCACGCCCCCTGCAGGCACCGCCACCTCGAATGCGACCGCCCCTGCTGTCGATGCAACCAAGGTGAAGCGCGATCGCGCTGTCGTGCTGGCGGAAACGCCGCGCGTGGCGATCACGACGCCCGCGGTAAAGGGTTCGATCAACCTGAAGGGCGCTCGGCTCGACGATCTGGTGCTGCTGCGCCACAAGGAAACGATCAAGAAGAACGCCCCGCCAGTGCGCCTGCTGTCGCCATCGGGCGCGGCGGACAGTTATTTCGCCGGGTTCGGCTGGGCGGGCGACGGGGTCGCACTGCCCGACAAGAACACAGTCTGGACCGCCGACTCGGCCGTCCTTACCCCCGGCAAGCCAGTGACGCTCAGCTGGGCGAACCCACAGGGTCTACGCTTCCAGATCAAGATCGCGGTTGATGACGGCTATCTCTTCACGATCGAACAAGCGGCCGCCAATGCGACCGCCGCCCCGGTCACCCTGCGCCCCTACGGCCTGATCTCCCGCACCGGCGCATCGAAGGATGTCGACACCTGGGTCAACCATGTCGGCCCGATCGGCGTATTCGGCGTCGGCGCCAATTACGATATCGGCTATCCCGACCTGAAGGGCGTCGAGCCCGGCTTTTTCGACGCGCCCTTCGGCACCTCTGTTAAGGCAGGCGCCAATTATTTCGATGCCAAGGGCGGCTGGCTCGGCTTTGGCGATCTCTATTGGCTCGCCGCCCTCGTTCCTGACCAGAATGCGCAGGTCCATGCGGGCTTCCGCGCTGCGGGGGATGTGTTCCAGGCCGATTACGCTAGCACCCCAGTCAAGATCGCGCCGGGCAAGATCGCGCGCACGTCATCGCGCTTTTTTGCGGGCGCCAAGGAAGTGCGGCTGATCGACAAATATCAGGACGATGGCGGCATCGTGAACTTCGACAAGGCGATCGATTGGGGTTGGTTTCAGATCATTGAAAAGCCGATCTTCTATTATCTCGATATCCTGTTCCGCCTGACGACCAATTTCGGCGTCGCGATCATCCTGCTGACGCTAACGATCCGCGGTCTGTTGTTCCCGATCGCGCAACGCCAGTTTGCATCGATGGCCAAGATGAAGGCGATCCAGCCCAAGCAAAAGGCGATTCAGGAACGCTACAAGGACGACAAGCCCCGCCAGCAGCAGGAAATCATGGCGCTGTACAAGACCGAAGGCGTCAACCCGCTCGGCGGCTGCGGCCCAACGCTGTTGCAGATCCCGATCATGTACGCGCTGTACAAGGTGCTGCTGCTATCGACCGAAATGCGCCACCAGCCGTTTGTCCTGTGGATCCGCGATCTCGCCGCGCCCGATCCGCTGACGCCGATCAACCTGTTCGGCCTGCTGCCCTTCACCCCGCCGGTGTTCATCGCGATCGGCATCATCCCGATCCTGCTGGGCGTATCGATGTACTTCCAGTTCAAACTGAACCCCGCCCCGATGGACGAGGCGCAGAAACAGGTGTTCGCGATCATGCCGTGGATGCTGATGTTCGTGATGGCGCCGTTCGCCGTCGGCCTGCAGCTTTACTGGATCACCTCGAACGTCCTCACCATCCTACAGCAACGGATGCTGTACGCCCGGCACCCCGAGATGCTCGTGCCAGCGCCAGCGAAGAAATGACCCTGAATGGCTGAATTCGACGCGGACATGATCGAGGCGGCACGGGTGACCTTTGCCGGGCCGATCAGCTTCCTGAAATCCGCCCCGACGCTGGAATTCCTGCCCGAACCGGATGTGCCCGAGATTGCGTTTGCCGGCCGATCGAACGTGGGCAAATCGTCGCTGCTGAATGCGCTCACCGGGCGCAATGCACTCGCGCGCACCTCGAACACGCCGGGGCGAACGCAGGAACTGAATTTCTTCGATGTGGGTGATCCCCTGAAACTGCGGCTGGTCGATATGCCCGGCTATGGCTTTGCCAAGGCGCCCAAGGACATGGTCAAGAAATGGCGGTTCCTGATCAATGATTTCCTGCGCGGGCGGCAAGTGCTGAAGCGCGTGCTGGTGCTGGTCGATTCACGCCATGGGCTGAAGGATGTCGACCATGAAATCATGGAAATGCTCGACAAGGCAGCCGTCAGCTATCGGCTGATCCTGACCAAGGCCGACAAGATCAAGCCGACCGAGCTGCTGAAGGTAACTGACGCGACGGCGGCGGAAGCCCGCAAACGCCCCGCCGCGCATCCGGATATCATGGCGACATCAAGCGAGGTCGGGTTCGGCATTGCGGAACTGCGCGCGGCGGTGATCGAAGCGATCGGATAAGCATTAGATCGAACGGCTTGATTACGAATGTAACAGTCGGTGCTTAGCCGAGTGGAGGCTCCGGCGTCGATCGGATCGTCCTCAGGGGGTTTCCATGCGTTTTTTGCCAATGCTCGGCGGCACGATGGCCAGCATCTCCGCGCTTACCCTTCTTTTTGCCGCAGCCGAAAGCCACGCCCATGAAGGCCATGGCCATGCCAAGCCAGCCTTTACGCCTGCCACCGTTCCGGCGCAGCCGACTGCAGCCGATCGCCGCGGCCGCAAATGGATGGCAGGCGACCATCACGTCCACAGCCGCTTCAGCGCGGACTATAAGCCCGATCCCGCCAATCCTGCCACACCCCCACAGCCGATCCTTGGCGCCGACGGCGTCTACCCCATCCCCCGCAACGCGCAGATGGGGCGTAAGTTCGGCTTGTCATGGATGGTCGCCACCGATCATGGTGGCCCCAATCATTCGAAGCTCAACGCCGAGCAGGCCTATCCCGAACTGATCCAGGCGCGCCGCGACGTGCCCGAAATCGTTCAGTTTTATGGCATGGAGTTCGATACGCCGGGCGGCGATCACAGCAGTCTCATCATACCCGGCACCCCAGCGGAACGCGAAACGTTGCGCCAGATCGAATCGCGCTTTTCCGAACGCGATGCCTGGCCGCTTGACCCGGCGCGCGACGCGGAACCCCGGATGATTGATGCGCTGCGCTTTATGCGCGACATCGCTTCTGCGCCCGTTGTTATCGCCAATCACCCGTCACGCTCGGCGACGGCGATTGGTGCGTATGGCCAATATCGCTCTGCTGAATTCCGTGACTGGAACGACACTGCCCCTCGCGTCGCGATCGGCATGGAGGGGGCACCCGGGCATCAGGCGAGTGCACTTAACCGCGACGGCAGCAATGACGCCACAGGTGCACGCGGCAGCTATCGCCGCTCACCCACGCTTGGCGGGTTTGATCAGATGACCGCGCGTCTCGGCGGCTTCTGGGATTCGATGCTGGGAGAGGGGCGCCGCTGGTGGGTCACCTCGACGTCGGACTCACATCGCCATTACAGCGAGGGCGGCAGCGATTTCTGGCCGGGCGAATATTCCAAAACCTATGTTCACGCGCGCCCTTCACATGCCGACATCCTGGATGGATTGCGCCAAGGGCGGGTTTTTGTCACGACCGGCGATCTCGTCTCCGAACTTGATGTCACTGTATCAGCAGGCAGGCGTCGCGCCGGTATTGGCGGCTCGGTTATCGCGCAGGGCAACGATGTCACCGTCACGATTCGGCTGCGTGATCCAGCAACCCCAAATAGCGCAGGCCGGACGCCTGGCGTGGTGCGCGTGGATCTGATCATCGGCGATGTTACCGGCAAGCGTCCCGACCGTGACGGCGATACGAACCCGACGACGCGAATCGTTCGCCGCTTCACCGCCGCCGACTGGACGGCGAATGGCGAAGTGCTGACGATGACCCACCGGCTGACCGGCCTAGCAAGCGACAGCTATATCCGCGTTCGCGGCACCAGCACGACAGAGCTTGAGCCCACCCCCGATCCACTCGGCGAGGATCCCTGGAGCGATCTGTGGTTTTATTCGAACCCAGTGTTCATCACGCTGCGCTAAATCGTTGCATCGGACCGGCGCCGCAAATGCCGCGCCGGTCCGATCAAAAGGTCAACGCTGGCGGAACTTCTTGGTCAGCCGAACGCCGAACTCGCTGCGATCATTGCTGACCACGACGCCGACAAAGCCGCCCTGGTCAAGACGACCCTGATCGTAGACCTTGTTGAAGATGTTGCTGCCATAGATGCTGAACGCCAGATCGCGGGCTTCATTTTCATACTTCAGGTTGAAGCCCACCAGGCTGCGCGCGTCGATCAGTTCGGTGGCGCGGGCGACGGGCTGGCCGAACTGTTCGCCGCGATAGGAATAATCGGCCTGTGCCGTAATCGCGCCACCGTTCGACAGTCCATAGGTGTAGCTCGCGGTGACCGCCCCGGTAAATTCGGGGCTTAGTGCCGTCGGCGCGCCCGCGACCGGCGTACCGCCCGTTGGGAAGAAAGCCGGTGGCAGCGAGTTCACGCTGGTGATCTTGCTGTCGAGATAGCCCAGCGAGCCCTTCAGCCGGAATCCACCAAACGTGACGGTTGTTTCCGCCTCGATGCCGCGCGCGCGCGCATCGGCCGCGATGATCACCGTATTGAAACCGTTCGCGTTGATGAACGAATAGGGCAAACCGCGATCATCATAGGTCGTGGTGAAGGCCGACAGCAGCACCACCCAATTGGGGGTGATGCGGCCCTTCAAGCCGATTTCATAGTTGGTCGCCGTTGTCTCTGGTGAAGCATTGAACGATGCCGGGCCACCGAACGGGCGCGGCGTGAAACTGCCCGGCTGATAGCCGAGCTGGATCGTGCCGTAGACCGACACGTCGTCGGTGAACTTGTACGTGATATTGCCCTGCGCGGTGACTTCATCATAGCTGGCGGTGCGGGTAATGGGGCCAGGGAAGCTGGTGAACTGCGCCGTCGCTCGCTTGTCATCCTTCGAATAGCGCACACCGGCACCGATCGAGAGCTTGTCGGTAATGTTGTAACTGCCATTGGCATAGGCCGCATAGCTATTGGTGGTCTGCTGAAGCGTAAAACTGCTATCACCGCCGAAGAAAAACGCCGGAGACGAATCGTTGCTGCCATTTTCGTAGAAATAGTAGAGACCGGTGACGAAGTTGAACGAACCGAACTCACCATTCAGCTGCAGTTCGGTTGACACCTGTTCGGCTTCGCCGGACTCAGGGAACACCGACTGGCGCGAAATATTGTCGGTATCGGAAAGGCCGCCGGTGTATTTCGTCTGGCGATAGCTGGTGATGAACTTGGTCGAAATCTCGTCGCTGATTTTTTCTTCAACCGTAATCGAGGCGCCGAACAGGTCGAGCGATGTCGTTTCGAGCCCGGGGACGTCCGTGCCCGAATCGTCAGGACGGACCTGCGTCGCCTGGGTGAAGCCTGCGGCGATCGGATCATAGATATCGACCTTGTACGGCGACTGGCCGCCGCGCGACCGCACGAAATCGACGGAGGTCAACACCGAGAAATCGTCGCTCGGCGTCCAGTAGGCAGCCGCGCGGCCGCTGAAATCATTTTGCTCGCCGATGCGTGCGCTGGGATTGGCGATGTTGACGGCATCGCCTACACCGTCACGGCTTTGGTAGCTGCCGTTGAGCGAGATCGCGAGCGTCGGTGCGATCCGCGTATCAGCGTAGAAGCTGCCGTTGATCCGACCCCGCGTGCCGACCTGCGCGTCAACCTCGACCGATTCCTCGCTGCCGGGTTTGCGGGTGACAATGTTGACGGCACCGCCCAGCGTGTTTCGGCCATAAAGCGTGCCCTGCGGCCCGCGGAGCACTTCGACCCGCTCGATATTCTGGAGCGACAAGTTGGAGCCGAGTTGGCGGCCGAGATAGACGCCGTCGAGATAAACGCCGACGCCAGGATCGGTCGTGATCAGGTGATCCTGCAGGCCGATCGCGCGGATGAAAATCGCTGCCTGGGCGGTGTTGCCGACGCCATAACGGCTGATCGTGAGGTTGGGGACGTATTTGCCGACATCTTCTAGGTTGCGGGCGTTGAGCGACTTCAACGTCTCGCCCCCAAAGGCGCTGATCGCGATCGGGGTGTCGAGCAGGCTCTCTTCACGCTTGCGCGCGGTGACGACGAGATCGATATCGCTCGTTTCGGCAACTTCAGCCTTGGCAGCACCGTCACTGGCCGGCGCAGTTTGCGCGGCGGCGGGGCTGGCTGCCAACAAGGCGGCAATCGCGATCAACGACGCGCTACCCCAATGGCCGAGCGCGCGGCGCGCGATTGCGGTAAACCGGTCGGTATCGGCAATACTAAACGTCATCTCTTCATCTCCGCAACGAGCCCGAGGATCACGGGCGTCTGGCCTGTTCGGGCTGCCTATCCGGTAGCTTGGGCGAAGGGCGCTGGGCCCGACAGCCGGGGCACCGGACGGCGCCAACCCGCGATCCTATCGACATCGATGACAGCGCCGCAACGAGATTGTTTCGGATCAATTACAATCGTCCAACAGTGTTGCAGCTGCGCATCATGGTATTGGAAACATTGGAGCGTTCTGCACTTTGCGGCACTCATCAGGGCCAAACTGGCACCGATGGCCAATGGCGGTCGCGAGGGTATCCAATCGCTGCGACGTCGGCGGGGCTGGACTTTTGGCGAGCAGGATCGGATTGAGTCGAAGGCGCTCATCAAGGAACAGCCTTGCCGTGGTAAAGTCGGACGAACGTCGCGATGTGTTGATCGACTTGCTGGCGGATCATGTGTTGGCCGAGGGTCTGTCCGCATCCAGCCTGCGGCCAATGGCAAAATCGGCCGGAATCAGCGATCGGATGCTGCTCTATTACTTCAAGGACAAGGCCGAGGTGATGGGCGCCATTCTCGAGCGCATCGCTCAACGGCTGGTGGCGATGCTCGACGCGCACCGGGCCCCCACCCCTCTGCCCGTCATTGCGCTGCGCAAGGCCTTACTCACCACTGTGTTCGATGAAGCGCTGTGGCCCTATATGCGGATCTGGCTTGAGGTAGCTAGCCTCGCTGGTAGGGGTGATCCGGTTTACCGCGATGTCGGCGCGCAGATCAGCCGCGGATTCCTCGCCTGGGGAGCCGCGCAGCTCGATAGCCCAACGCCAGCGGCCCGCGCCGCCGATGCAGCAGGTCTGATGATCTCGATCGAGGGCGCGCTGGTGCTGCGCAGCCTTGGGCTTCAGGATATCGTCGACGACGCCTTTCGGGGCGATTAGCCGCCACGGCAACGCTCGGTTGCGAGGGCCCCTGCGCAACGCTATCGCTGGCGCCATGCTAAAGCTCATCATCGGCAACAAAGCCTATTCGTCCTGGTCGCTGCGCGGCTGGCTCGCGTGCAAGCAATCGGGCCTTCCCTTTGAGGAAGTCGTGGTTCCGATGTTCGATGCCGACTGGCAGGCACGCCGTGCCGCGGCTGATCTCGCTCCTTCGGGCGGCAAGGTGCCCACCCTGTGGCACGACGATGCCGTGGTGTGGGACAGCCTGGCGATAATCGATTATCTCGATAGCCAGACCGGCGGCACCCGCTTCTGGCCAGCCGATCTGGCCGCACGCGGTCTGGCCCGATCGATGACGGCGGAAATGCATGCGGGTTACACCGCCCTGCGCAGCCGCCACGGCATGAACGTCCGCCAGATCTTCACGCCCGAAGCACCCGACGAAGAAGTCGCGGCCGAGCTATCGCGCATCTTCGAACTCTGGGCGCAGGCACGCGCGCGCTTTGGTGGCGAGGAACCCTGGCTGTTCGGCGCGTTCGGCGCGGTCGACATCATGTTTGCCCCCGTCTGCACGCGGCTCGTCACCTATGGCCTGCCTGTGCCCCGCTTCGCGCAGGCCTATGTCGATGCCGTTATCGGCCATCGCTGGATGCAGGACTGGATCGCCGCCGCCCAGGAAGAAGAATGGGTGATCGATAAATATGAACGGCCGATGGGCACGTAAGGGCAAGTCATGTTGGCCGCGATCGATGTTACCACGCTCACCAAGGCGCTGATCGCCTGTGAGAGCGTCACCCCCGCCTCAACCGCCGTGTTTGACGTGCTCGAACAGGCGCTGGTGCCGCTGGGCTTCGCGGTCGAACGGTTTGTAGCAGGCGAGGCGCCCGATGGACCGGTCGAAAATCTGCTCGCGGTGCGCGGCACAGCCGGGCCGCATTTCGCCTTTGCCGGGCATCTTGATGTCGTACCGCCAGGCAGCGGATGGAGGGGCGACCCGTTCGTCCCCGAAGTTCGCGGAGATCTGCTGTACGGTCGAGGCGCTGTCGATATGAAGGGCGCGATCGCCGCCTTTGTCGCTGCCGTCGCGCGTATTCCAGCTGACGCAGGCACGATCAGCCTGATCATCACCGGTGACGAAGAAGGCCCGGCCACCTATGGCACCGTCGCGCTGATCGACCGCATGGCCGCGCGCGGCCTCCGTCCCGATCTTTGCCTGGTGGGCGAGCCGACTTCGGTCGACCGCTTGGGCGACATGATCAAGATCGGCCGGCGCGGCTCGGTCAACATCTGGATCGATGTGCCTGGCAAACAGGGGCATGTCGCCTATCCACATCTGGCCGATAATCCGATCCGCCGCTTGGTTTCGCTGCTGGCCGACATCAACGCGATCGAGCTCGATCACGGCAACGATTGGTTCCAGCCCTCCAACATCGAAGTGACCGACGTCACCGTCGGCAACCCGGCCACCAACGTCATCCCCGCCAAGGCAAGCGCGCGGCTCAGCATTCGTTTCAACGATCAGCAACGTGGTGACGCTTTGGTCGATCGGATTACGACGCTGGCTCAGGCGCATGCCCCTGGCGCCACCGTCACCGCGCGGATATCGGGCGAAGCGTTTTTGACGCTGCCCGGTTCCTTCTCGTCCCTAGTGGCCGATGCCATTGCCCGGCACACGGGGCACCATCCAGCACTGTCCACGACTGGCGGTACATCCGACGCGCGATTCCTGTCGAAAATCTGTCCCGTAGTCGAATTCGGGCTGGTCAACGCGACGATGCATAAACTCGATGAGGCCGTCGCGCTCGATGATCTTGCCGTGCTGAGCGATATCTATGCCGATATCGTCACCACCGCGCTTCAGCCGGCCAGCGCCTGACGCTGTTCGGTGCGTGACCACGCGATGAAGTCATCCTCGTCCATTGGGTGGGCGATCGCATAGCCCTGAATCACGTCGCAGCCGATAACGCGCAGCACATCGGCCTGCGCCTGGTTTTCTATTCCCTCGGCGACCGCTTCGCAGCCCAGCCCGTGGATCAGCCCGATGACGGCCTGAACGATTGTGCGTGCTTCTGGCTTCACCGCGATATGTTCGATCAGGCTGCGATCGAGCTTGACCCGATCGACGGGCAGATCGCGCAACCGCGCCAGGTTTGAATAGCCGGTACCGAAATCGTCGATCGCAATCGTTGCGCCATCGGCCCGCAGCGCCGAAATCGCCTCGATCACATCATCGCTGCAATGCATCGCGAGCGTTTCGGTAATTTCGAGTTCGAGCAACCGGGCGGGAGCATTGGCGGCGTGCATCGCATCACGCAAACGGCGGAAGAAGCCCGCATGATCGAGCTGACGCGGCGAGATGTTGATCGCAAGCCGCTGCTCGATCCCCTTGTCGCCCCAGCGTGCAATCGTATCGGCGACGGTCTCGATCACCCATTCGCCGATTTCAACGATCAGCCCGGTTTCCTCGGCGCGCTTGATGAACGTGCCGGGCAGTTTCACGCCAAGCGTCGGGTGGCGCCAACGCAGCAATGCTTCGGCAGCAACGATCCGACCGTCAAGCACGCTGACTTGGGGCTGGAAAACCAACGCAAACTGATTGAGCGAAATCGCTTCACGCAGATCGCATTCCAACTGCGCGCGATCGGCGATCTGCGCCGCCAGCGTTTCGGTGAAATGCTCGGCACGCCCCCGCCCCGATGCCTTGGCGTGATACATTGCGGCATCCGCAGCGCGCATCAGTTCTGTGAGGGTACTGCCATGTTCGGGACGCAGCGCGATGCCGATCGACGCGCCAATTTCGATATCATGCCCGCCCAGGTCGAACGGCTCACCGAGCGCGAACAGCACGCCGCGGCTGATCCGCGCAGCATCGGCGGGATGGGGAAGCTCGGGGAAAAACATCGTAAACTCGTCACCCGCAAGCCGACCGATCAGGGGCTGCCGTCGCGCCACGTCACCGCCGCTTTCGGAGGTGACCCGATCCGCCACCGCGCGCAGCCGATTGGCGACCATGCCCAGCAGCATATCACCCATCGCATGGCCCATCGTATCGTTGACCGATTTGAATCGATCGAGATCGATGAAGAACAGGGCGGCATCAGTGCCCATCGGCAATTCGGTAAGCATACGTTCGCAACTGCGCCGGAAGTGTGTGCGGTTCGGCAAACCGGTCACCGGATCAAACATCGCCAGCCGATGCACGCTCTCCAGATTGGCGGCAATCTGCTGGAACAGCCCTTCCATCGCATGTGCAAGTTGTGGCACTTTTTCAGCGATTTCCGGCGGAATTTCACCTTCAAGATCACCGTGCGCCGCACGGGCGAGCCGGGCGATCGCCGCGTCAATCGCGCCAGCGGTGGCTGAAATCGCGCGCTCCGCCGATGCCCATGACATTGCCGCGCAAACAATGGCGGGGATTAGCGCACGTGCGACGCTGTCGCTGTCGATCTGCCCGTTCGACGTTGCCGCGAGCGCTAGGATGAAGGACGCCGCACCCGTGGCCATCGCGAAGGTGATGGCGCGACTTTTGAGCGAAGCACCTCCCATCGCGGCGTATGACCCCTTGCGTGATAGATGCAGTGCATCCGAACAGAGCTGCAAATTGCCAGCAAAAGGTTAATATTTTCGATCGTTCGGGGGGCGGCGCAGCACGATATAAAGCGCCCCCGCCCCGCCATGCCGGGGGTGCGCGGCACGGACCGAGGCGATGTTCGCGGCATGGCGCGACGCTGCAAGCCAGTCGCCCACCGCCTCGCGAATCCGCCCGCGCGCATGGGGCCGTTCGCTTTCGGGGCGGGGCGGTTTGCCAGTGATCAGCAGCAATATCCGATCACCGCGCGCAATCGCGCGGTCTAGTCCGGCGTCGAGCACGCCATACGCCGATTGCAGCGTGTGCCCGTGCAGATCGATCGAACTGTCGGGTACCACGCTGCCGCTGCCGAGCTTGCGATCCCAGCTGCCATCAAGCGTCGTGCCGAGCTTGGGCTGGGGTTTCAACACTTCGGCAGACGCTGGCCGCGCGCGTGGTGGTGATGACGGGGGCCTGGACGCAGCCTTCGAAAGTGACGGTTTTTCGGCAGCGGGCGCGGGCGCCACAGGAGCAGGTTTTGGCGAGGCCGGCCGTGCTGGTCGAACGGTAGCCATGACGCGCCGCCAAAGTGCCGCTTCGTCAGCGGTTAAGCGGCGCTCCGCCATTCGGGCTCCCCGACGAAGAAGGCCCCGGCAATTGTGGAGGTGCCGACAGGCGAGCAAGAGTACCGCGTGGCACGAACACAAACGCACTGCCGCGAGCAGACATGCCGCCTGCAATCACGCTCGCCTCTGGCCCCGCGCCCCAAAACGTATCGACGCGGTTGGCGCCCCGGATTGCGCCGCCGGTATCTTGCGCGATCCATAGACGCGATGCCTCGGGGCGATCCATGGCGAGCAGGATCGGCGCGCCCAGCGGCACAAATTTTGGATCGACCGCTGCGCTCACGCCGCCCGTGACGACATAGCCCATCGCCCCCTTGGCGGCGGTTTGCTGCTCGCGAAAAAACACGAAGCTTTTATTCTCGCGCATAATCGTCTGCCCTTCATCAGGGTTGGCACGCAGCCAGGCGACAATGCCCTGCATCGAGGTTTGGCCCGGCTGGAGTAGCCCACGCTGCCGCATCAATGCACCGATGCCGGTGTAATCGCGCCCATTTTGGCTTTCATAACCAATCTGCATGATTCCACCATCGGGCAGACGCAATCGGCCAGATCCCTGGATTTGCAGAAAAAATATCTCGATGGGGTCGGCCGCCCAAGCGATGATCGGCGCGGTACGCTCGATCGCCCCTGTCTCGATCGCAGCTCGATCAGGATAGGGGACGAAATTCGTTCCCTCCACCCTGCCCCGGATCTTGCGACCCTTCAACGTCTCGGAAAACAGTCCAAGATCGACATCGATCAGATCGGTCGGGCGACCATAGATCGGCACTTCATAGCCCGGCTGGCGGACACGCGATCCAGCGATCTCGGGTTCATAATAGCCGGTGGCAAATGCCCTGCCGTCACCGACCTTCACGGTCTCAAAATAGCGATCGAAAAAGCTGCGTGCGTCATCATCGGCCGTCGTGGCACCGGCGGTGCATGCCGCTTGCCAATCACTGCCCTGGGTCAGGCCGGTCGCATCGGTGCGCTTGATCAGGCTGGGGCAGGATGTGCGAAAGGCAGCGAGCGCGCGCACTGCCTGATCGCGGGAAAGTGGTAATTCGCGGATCGGCGGCCCTGCCACCACCCCTGCCGCAACCGCAGTAACGATTTCCGGTGCAGACTGCGTCGGCGCGGGCGTTGGCCGTGTTTGCGAACCCGCTTGCGGCGCTGGACCCTGAGAGAGCGGCACGGTGCGGGCACTGCATGCCGACAGGGCAACGGCAAGCGCCACCAGCCCCCAGCGCCGCACCATCACCCGCTTATGCCTCGTCGGTTTCGACGAGTTTCCAGTTCGGATCGCTGCTTTTCAGCGTGCGCGCAAAAGTCCAGATTTCGCGGGTTTCAACAGCGTCGCTCATAGAACCCGACACCAGATTACCCTCTGCATCACGCGTGATTGCGGCGATATCAGCCTCCAGCCTGACCATGATCCGCGCATCGCGCCCTTCCAGGCTGGCATCGGTAATCACCGCGCGCTCGATGCTGATCAGCCGGTTATCAAGCACATGGCCTGCCGCCGTGCGTTCCTCGATCGCTTCGACAAAGCTCTGGCGCACCGCATCATCGACCAGCCAGTTGAGTGTATCGACATCGCCCTTCCAGAACGCCTCAAGGATCATGCGATAGGCAGATTTCGCCCCATCGACGAACTGGCCGACATCGAAAGACGAATCAGCCGAGATGATCGCCCGGATGCCGGGTTCGGCGCGCGTTTCGATATGACGGTTGACGATATCGACGCGTTCGGGCGCCGCATCGATCGTGCGGGCAGGCACCGGGGCAAGCGCGACGCGATCCTCGGTCGGCTTGGGGAGTGGCTGCTCATGGCCGGTACGTTTGCCCAGCACCATGTAAAGGCGCAGCGCGAGGAACCCGGCAATCATTGCTAGAAGTACGACGTAAACCACTCTGCCTCCGGTGTTTGGCGAACGCTTAACATAGGCGCATGAACCCAGGGTTTCAAATAGCGGAATTACCGGCTTTCGCCCATAGCGTTGAACTGCCGCCCTCCCCCTGCTAGGCGCGACGCGCATTGGCATGGTGGCGATGCCCTCATGCCGCACTGACCCTTATGTAGAAAGACCGATTGATGGACGACCAGGATAATGGCGGCGAACCCATGGCCAACGGCGCAGATACCACGCCAGTTGCCGGGCTGATCTCGCAATATGTGAAAGACCTGTCGTTCGAAAACCCGAATGCACCGGCGATTTATCAGAGCCAGTCGATGCCGCGCATCGATGTGCAGTTCAACATCGGTACCCAGCAGGTCGCCGAAGACGTGTTTGAAGTGATCCTGAAAATGGATGTCCGGTCGGAAACCGATGACGGTGTGGCGTTTGTCGTCGACCTGAGCTTTGCTGGGCTGTTCGGCTTGCGCAACATCCCCGAAGAGCATGTCCAGCCCTTCCTGCTCGGCGAGGCACCGCGGCTGCTGTTCCCGTTCGCCCGCCGCGTGCTTGCCGATACGGTGCGCGATGGCGGTTTCCAGCCGCTGCTGCTTGAGCCGATCGATTTCCACGCTTTGTATCTGTCGCAAGTCCAGGCCCAGCCGGGTGAGAACCTGCCGATCGAGGATATCGGCCACGCGTAAAATTTCGGCTGTAGGATACACGGCCATGAAATCGATAGAGCAACCGGCATGAACCTCGTGCGCGCCCTGGGCTCGGTCGGCGGGCTTACGCTTGCCAGCCGCATCCTGGGGCTGGTGCGCGATTCATTGTTCGCGCGCTTCGTTGGGGCGAGTTTTGCGTCCGATGCGTTTCTGATCGCGTTCCGCTTGCCCAACATGTTTCGCGCGCTGTTCGCCGAAGGGGCGTTCAGCGCGGCCTTCATTCCGATGTTCAACAAAAAGGTATCGGAAGAAGGCGGTAGCCTGGCGGCCGGGCTTAGCTTTGCGCGCGATGCGCTGTCGGTGCTGCTGCCCATTCTGATCGTCATGACCATCGTTATGGAGATTTTCGCCTGGCCGATCACTTGGGTCCTGTCATTTGGCTTCCGCGATGTAACGCCGGAACAATTTAACTTCGCCGTGATGCTGTCGCGGATCACCCTGCCCTATCTGTTGCTCATCTCACTGGTGTCGTTGCTGGGCGGTATCCTTAATTCGATGCAGAAATTCTGGGTCAATGCTGCCGCCCCGATCCTGCTGAACCTCACGCTGATCGCGGCATTGCTGTGCTTCCACACCGCCGATCCACTGGCAACGGCACGCAACCAGGCGATTGCCGTCACGGTGTCGGGCGTGCTCCAGCTGTTGTGGTTATGGCTGGCGTGCCTGCGCAATGGTGTGAATTTGCGCCCCCGGCTGCCGCGCCTTACGCCTGAAGTGAAGCAATTGCTCTCGCTGATCGGTCCCGCGGCGGCCGGCGCTGGCGCGGTGCAGATAAACCTCGTCATCTCTACGGCATTAGCCGCCAGTTTGCTTGCCGACGGATCGGTGACGCACATCTACTTTGCTGATCGATTAACTCAGCTGCCGTTGGGCCTTGTTGGTATAGCACTTGGCACTGTCTTGCTGCCTACCATCGCGCGACAGCTTGGCGCGGGGCAGGAAGAGCAGGCGATGATGACGCAGAATCGCGGCGTGGAACTTGCTCTGTTCTTCACGCTGCCCGCCACCGTCGCGCTTGTCGTATGCGGCGTGCCGATTGTTGCTGCGCTGTTCCAGCACGGGGTTTTCACCCGCGATGACACTATCGCAACATCGCAAGCGCTGGCCGTTTTTTCCCTCGGCCTGCCAGCTTACATCCTCATCAAGGTGTTGACGCCGGGCTACTATGCCCGCGCAGATACCACCACGCCGGTGCGCTATGCGACGATCGCGATCGCGATCAACCTTGTACTAAACCTCGCGCTCATCGGCCCGCTGAAGCATATGGGGCCACCGCTCGCCACGGCGATTGCCAGCCTGGTCAATCTTGCGCTGCTGTACCGTACGTTGGTGAAGCGCGAACATTTTTTACCCGACGCACAACTCCGCAAGCGCTGCTGGCGGCTTGGCCTCGCCGCGCTCGCGATGGGGGGCGTGATGTTTTTCCTCAACGATCGTTTCGCGCCCTATACGCTGGGCACCGGCGTGACCCGCTGGCTGGCGATGATCGTGCTGGTCGGGCTGGGCGGGCTGGTTTATGCGATCGCCTGTCTCGTGCTGCGCGCTTATCTGCCTTCTGATCTGCTGGCGGTACTGCGGCGCCGCCGTACCGACCCTGTTGACCCAACCCCGAAAGCCCCCTGATGCGCGTCGTTTCTGGCATTCAACCCACCGGCAATCTGCACCTGGGCAACTATCTGGGCGCGATCCGGCAATGGGTCGCGATGCAGGATGAGGTCGCGGCGGGCGGCGGGGACTGCCTGTTCTTCCTCGCCGATCTGCACGCGCTGACCCAGCCCGTCGTGCCGGCTGAGCTCGCCAATGCGACGGTCGAAATGGCCGCCGCGCTGATTGCCTGTGGCATTGATCCCGCCCGGTCGATCCTGTTCAATCAGGCGCGCGTTCCAGCCCATAGTGAGTTGGCATGGATTCTGAACGGCACCGCGCGGATGGGCTGGCTCAACCGGATGACGCAGTGGAAGGACAAGGCCGGCAAGGATGGTTCCAGCCAGAGCGTCGGTTATTTCGGCTATCCCGTGCTGCAGGCCGCCGATGTGCTGCTGTACAAGGCTACGCATGTGCCGGTGGGCGAGGACCAGAAGCAGCATCTCGAGCTGGCGCGCGATATTGCGACCAAGTTCAACCTTGATTTCGGGGTCGACCTGTTCCCGCTTCCCGAACCGCTGATCAGCAAGGCCGCACCGCGGATCATGAGTCTGCGCGACGGATCGGCCAAGATGTCGAAATCAGATCCATCGGACCTGTCGCGCATCAACCTCACCGATTCCGATGAGCTGATCGCCCAGAAATTTCGCAAGGCGAAGACCGATGCTGAACCCCTGCCAGAGCAGGTAGCGGGGCTCGCCGAACGCGCCGAGGCGCGAAATCTGGTAACGATCTACGCCGCCCTGGCCGATCGATCCGTCGATTCGGTGTTGAGCGAATTCGCCGGGCAGGGTTTTGGCAGCTTCAAGCCTGCGCTCGCTGATCTTGCGATCAGCGTGCTGGGCCCGATCCGCGAGCGTCTGACCCAGCTATTGGATGATCGAACCGCTGTGGCCGATGCGCTGATTGACGGCGCAGCACGCGCAACCACACTCGCAGCACCAACGTTGTTGGCAACACAGCGTGCGATTGGTTTGCAGGTCTAGCGACAAAGCGGTAGGGTAATGCGTTCAACTACCGTTCATCTGGCGGATGCCACGATCGCCAAGTAATTGTTTGTTTGTAACTTTTTATGTCGCTTGAAGGATGGTCCCATGAAGAAATCATTCCTCGCCGTCGCTGCATTGCTGGTCCTTTCGAGCTGCGCGACGCCATTCAGCGCGAAAGTTTCGCGTTTCCAGGCACTTTCCGGTCCGGCGGCAGGCCAGACCTTTGTTGTTCAGGCTAGCAATCCTGATCTTCAGGGCGGGATCGAGTTCAACCAGTATGCCCGCCTCGTCAGTGCACGACTGGTCGAGCAGGGCTATCAGCCTGCAGCCAATCCCGGCCAGGCCCAGCTGATCGTCAAGATGAACTATGATGTCGATCGTGGCCGCGAACGCGTCCAGTCGACCGGATTTGGCTATGGCGGGTTTGGCGGCGGGTTTGGCGGCGGCTTTGGCCGTTTCGGACGCTTTGGCTATGGCGGTTTTGGCCGCGGCAACTTCATCTACGGTTTCAACGATCCGTTCCTGTTCGGCCCTGGCTTTAACGATGTGAGCAGCTATACTGTTTACACCAGCGAACTCGATCTCAAGATCGAACGCGCCGATAACGGCCAGCGCTTGTTCGAGGGCACCGCGCGGGCGCAATCGACCGACGATAATCTGCCGCGCATTGTCCCCAATCTCGTCGAAGCGATGTTCACGGGATTTCCGGGCAATTCCGGCGAAACAGTGAAGATCACGATCGCGCCCGACCCCAAGCGCAAGAAGTAACGCGATCGAGCTGATGCCAAATGGGCCTCCGGTGCTGCACCGGAGGCCCTTTTTGTGGGTCGACCAAGACGGGGTTGATCCTACCCCTCAAGCTCACGCAGCAGCACCCGCACCGCACTGTCGACATCGACGTCGCTGTCGCGCAGTTGCTCAATCCGGCGGACAGCATGAATCACTGTCGAATGATCGCGCCCGCCGAATTTACGGCCAATCTCGGGCAGCGAGCGCGTCGTCAGCCGCTTGGCGAGGTACATCGCAATCTGGCGGGGGCGGGCGACGACGCGGGCGCGCCGTGCCGATACCAGCTCGATCGGCTTGAGTTCAAAATACGTTGACACAGCCCGCTGGATCTCATCGATCGTCACGCGCTTCTGCACCCCACGCAGCACATCGCCCAGTGTTGCGTGCGTGAAGTCCATATCGATCGACTCACCCGTCAACTGGGCATAGGCGACCAGGCGGTTGAGGGCGCCCTCCAGCTCGCGAATGCTTGACGTCAGCCGAACCGAGAGCAGTTCGAGAACATCGGCGGGCACAGTAACCTCTGGCAAGTCGACCAGCTTGCGCGCCAGGATGGCGCGCCGCAATTCGATCTCGGCAGGCTTGATATCAGCGACAAAGCCGACGGACAGGCGCGAGAGGATTCGCGCCTCAACACCGTCAAGCGCCTGCGGGCAACGATCGGCGCTGACGACGAGCCGTTTGCCAGCGCTCACCACCTCGTTGATCGTGTAGAAAAACTCCTCCTGGGTCGCATCCTTGCCAGCGATGAACTGGAGATCATCGATCATCAGCAGATCGACCGAGCGCAGCCGCGCCTTGAAGGCAAAGGTATCGCGTGCCCGCATCGCCTGGACGAACTCGAACATGAAGCGTTCGGCGGACATATAGATCACGTTGGCCGAAGGCTGGGCGGCTAAGAACGCCGTGCCGATGGCGTGCATCAAGTGCGTTTTACCCATGCCGGTGCCGCTGTGAAGGAACAAAGGGCTGAACCGCGGTGGACCGGGTTCGGCAAGCGCCTGTGCAGCGTTTAGCGCGACTCGGTTCGACGCATCGACAACGAATCGATCAAAGGTGAAACGCGAATCAAGGGCCGGACGCGCGCCGCCAATGGCGGCGATCGGGCTCGGCTCATTCACCACGGGTTGCACATCGACAGCCGTCAGCACGGGCAGCGGCGCACTCACTGTCGCGGTCTCAATGATCACGGTCGTGACCTGCGGCAGCAGCGCACGAAATTCCTGCGTCAGCCGCTCGGCATAATTGTTGCGCACCCAGTTGGTCATGAAGGCAGACGGAAGCGTCAGGCGGACCGTATCCGCCTCATCACACGCACCAAGGGCCAACGGCTTCAGCCACTGATCAAACAACCGCGTGCCGGCTGATTCACGCAAATGACCGCGAATCCGCAACCATGCCCTCTCGACATCGCTTGTGGGGTTCGCCCTCAATGCACCGGCATTCGTCACACGCAGCTCTCCCACCGGCCGAGAACAACCCTCGGACGCGTCATTTTTTCAGTATAAATTTCCCCCGCAGCCGGAATCGCATCCGCCTGGCGTTGAAGTTATTCGCGAGACCGCGTGAGGTAATCACGGCGGCGAGGACTGATTATGAGGACATAGCCGAGTCGATCAAGTGCCGTTGATGTCAACAATCTGAAATAAATCCGTTGACTCGCTGTCAGGAGCGCAAACGCGTCAAAAATCTAATTACCAGTTGGTTTTACTGTA
>NZ_NCGB01000025.1:0-40622 GCF_002278865.1 Sphingomonas sp. 28-62-11
GCCGATGCTGCCAGGCGGGTTGTACAACCCCGCCCGCAAGGGCACGATGATAACCCCGGACTCTACTTATGAGTGGAGGAGAAAAGGGGAGCACGTCAATTGGACCAGTCGCGCCAGCGAGTTGGCGCAGGAGTTCCGGGATGTCAGCAGCGCTGCCGTAGGCATGCGACAGCCTCTCCCAGCGAGGGTCATCTAGTGCAATCATGGGCTAGCCTAAGCGACGTGCCCTTTGTCCGCAATTGGGGCGAAAGCGTAATGGCAGCCTTATGAGTCTCTCGGTAGCTGAACGCCATTATGGCACAGCCGCTCATCCCGAAACTGTACCGCAGGCCCAATCAACCCTCGTCGATTTTCCTACATCTCCAGCTAATACTATACACGCGTTTGCTCTTTGACAGCGTTGATCCCCCGCACTTTCGGCACTCGAAAGGCGAAGTTGCATGAAAACGCTCGAGACCCGCAACTTCCGCAACTTCACATCAGCTGCGAGCACTAACCGACTGTCGATTAAGGATTAAATCCCTGCAACGCCGCGTCGCTGAACCGCGTGAATTCGGCCTCGAATGCCAAAGTCACCTTGCCCGTCGCGCCGTGGCGCTGTTTGGCGATGATCAGTTCGGATAGCCCGGCTTTCTCCTGATAGGCTTGGGACCATTTGGCGTGCTTGTCCTGCACGTCCGCCGTGCTGTTCGCCACCGGGCGTTCGGGCTCGTGCATCGCGATGTAATAATCCTCGCGGTACACGAACATCACGATATCGGCGTCCTGCTCGATCGACCCCGATTCACGAAGATCGGATAGCTGGGGCCGTTTGTCCTCGCGCTGTTCGACCGCGCGGCTGAGCTGCGAGAGCGCCATGACGGAGACGTTCAAGTCCTTGGCCATCGTTTTCAGGCCACGGCTGATTTCCGAGATTTCCTGGACGCGGTTGTCGTTCGAACTCCGCCCGCTGCCCTGCAGTAGCTGGAGGTAATCGACCACCACCAAGCCAATCTCATAATTATGCCGCCGCTGCAGCCGCCGCATCCGGGTGTGCAGCGCGCCGATCGTCAGCCCGGCGGTATCGTCGATGAACAGCGGCAGGTGCTGCAGCTCCATCGATGCCTGCACCAGCCGGCTCATCTCGGCATTGTTGATCTTGCCCATGCGGAGCCGTTCGGAACTGATCCGCGATTGTTCGGACAGGATACGCGTCGCGAGCTGATCGGCGGACATTTCCAGGCTGAAAAAGGCCACCTTGGTGCCGACCGAGCGATCGGGCGGAATGCCGTCTGCCATGTCACGCATCCAGCGCTGCGCCGCATTGAAGGCGATGTTGGTGGCGAGCGCGGTCTTGCCCATGCCGGGGCGCCCGGCGAGGATCATTAGATCGCTATGGTGCATACCGCCCATCTTGGCGTTCACCGAATCGAGGCCCGTGGTGATGCCCGACAGGTTGCCGCCCGCGTTCAGCGCGCGTTCGGCCATTTTCACCGCCGCCTTGGCCGCATCGCCGAAACTCTTGACGGTATTTTCGGCCCCGCCATCAGCGGCGACCTTGAACAGCTCTTCCTCGGCCTCCTCGATCTGCTTGCGCGGGTTCACCTCTTCGGAGGTGTCGAGCGCCCGGTCGACCAGGGTCCGCCCCACCGAGACGAGCGTGCGGAGCATCGCGAGATCGTAAATCTGCTTGGCGAATTGCCGCGCGCCGATCAGCCCCGCGCCGCTCCCCGTCAGCAGCGCCATATAGCTAGGGCCGCCCAGCGCGCGCATCCCCTCATCCGCTTCGAACATCGGGCGCAACGTGACGGGCGTGGCGAGCATGTCGGTCTTGCGCAGTGACTTAATCGCCGCAAACACCCGGCCGTGGACGGGCTCGTAGAAATGCTCGGGCTCGAGCAAGTCGATCACGTCGTCCGCCAGCCGGTTGTCGATCATCATCGCGCCCAGCATCGCCGCTTCAGCCTCGACATTCTGCGGCAGAGACAGTTGCGCAGCGGCGGGCGGCGTGCTTGGCGGGTTGGGGATGAATGCGGAGGCCATCGCCCCTCATCCCAGACCGGGGCACCCGGCTCAAGCTTGGGAATCGGCGAAGCTGTGGATAAGCAGGTTGTGGAGTCGCCCGATTGACGCTTCCCCGTTGATTCCCGGCAAGCCAACCCCGATAGCAGTTAAATGGCCGACCCGCGGATCATTGACGTCACATTGGACGAGCGCACGATATTGTGGCGCAGCGCCGATATCGAGCAGGAGCGCCGAATCGCGATCTTCGATCTGATCGAGGGCAATTATTTCGCGCCGGTGCGGGAATATCCCGATGGCTATGCCGGGCCATTCAAGATCGAGCTGAGCGTTGAGGAAGGCCGGCTTGCCATTTCGATTTTCCGCGAAGACGGATCGCTGCTCGAAACCTATGTGCTGGGGCTCGGGCGATTCCGGCGGCCGATCAAGGATTATTTCGCGATCTGCGACAGCTATTACCAGGCGATCCGCCAGGCGACGCCGCAGCAGATCGAAACAATCGATATGGCCCGGCGCGGCATCCACAACGAAGCCGCCGAGCTGCTGAAAGAGCGGCTGGTGGGCAAGATCGACATCGATTTCGACACGGCGCGGCGGCTCTTCACGCTGATCTGTGTGCTGCACATCAAGGGCTGACGCGTGGCCATGCGGCTCTACCAGCGGCGTGCCGGGCAGATTGGCGGCGCCGCCATCGTGGTGGGGCTTGCTGTCCTGGTCAGCTGGTCGTTCGCGATCAGCTGGTATCCCTCGCCCAAATCCTATCCGTTTCAGGGGCCCAGCGTCAGCGCCGCGAACGGCGTGATCGAATGGCCGGTGATCCGTGGTGGCGGGGCCGCCTTTGCCTATCTGACGGCCACGATCGGGGCAGACGGGCGTGATGCATCGTTCCAATCGAACTGGAGCGATGTCTATGCCGCCGGGCTACGGCGCGGGGCGATTCACGTCTATTCGCTTTGTCGGCTGGCGGCGGATCAGGCCAATAATTTCAACACGAACGTCCCCTATACCGGCGACTCGCTGCCGCCGGCAATTGCCATCGATTTCGAACCAGGCTGCACGGCACGGCCCGAGCGCGACGTGGTGATTGGGGAGATCACACGGCTGATCACAATGGTCGAAACGCACACCCGAAAGCCGGTGCTGCTGAAGGTTTCACGCCGGTTTGATGAGCAATACCGGATCACCGCGGCTATTGAACGGCCCATCTGGAGCAGCCAGAACTTTTTCCCGCCCGATTATGCCGCACGCCCCTGGCGGATGTGGCAAGCAAGCGATTTGCGTCGCATGGACGGCGCCCCCACCCTGATCAACTGGAACGTCGTGGCACCATGAAGTCGACCAATCATGCCGATACCGCGACCGGCGAAAAGCTGATCGCCGCTGCTCGCGGCGCAGCCCTGAACGCGCATGCTCCATATTCACGCTTTGGCGTGGGCGCGGCCGTGCTGTTGACCGATGGCAGCATGATCACGGCATCGAATTTCGAAAATGCCAGCTACGGCCTGTCGCTCTGCGCCGAGACGGTGGCATTGGCGAGCACCAGTGCATCCGGCAAGCTGCGCGATGTCGTCGCGATTGGCGTCATCGGTGGGGCGATGGACACAGGAGGTGTGCCGCGCGGGCTTACGCCGGTCAGCCCCTGTGGCCGCTGCCGCCAGGTGATCAACGAAGCCGCACAAATGGGCGGGCGCGACATTATCGTCTGGTGCGGTGCGGCGGAAGGCAATGCAATGACGCGCTATCTGCTGTCCGATCTGCTGCCTGACGCTTTCGGGCCCGCTGATCTGGGGATATTCTGACTTATTGCCGCCCCGGCATTGTACCTTGTAAGTTACTCTGTTTTGTGCATGATTTTCCTCGGCATCGGGGGCTGAGATGCACATTGACCAAAGTTTCGACTCGCGGTTTCGGCCGCTGTTGAGCGCGACGATTGCGTCGGGGCTGGTTGTGCTGGCGATGCCCGATTTCACCGCCAGTGGCTGGAACAACTTCGCGGCTGATGCTCGCGTGCAGATCGCGGTGGCAGCGCGAAGCGCCTATATCATGTTTCTCCTCAATACGTTCGCACTGCTCGCGGCATATCTTGCGGTGCGGATCGCCGGGCCGATCACGACGGCGTGCCTCAATCTCTACGGCGCAGCGACGTTTCTGGGTGGAACGTTTATCGTCGGCACCTTGCTGAGTATCGCACTGACCCTCGCCAGCCCCGGCGCTGATAATCCGGCCGAGGCGGTACAAGCATATGTTGGCATGGCCGCCTTCGGGCTGGTTATTGTAATTGCGCTGCTCGTTGGCACAGCGATCCTTCGGTTCGTAAAAGCCGCCGCTCCCCAACCAAAATCAAGCGAGGAGAGTTCCAATGACGTGGCATAGAATTCGCCCAATCCTGATATCGATCGTCATGATCGGGCTGATCCTCCTGCTGTGGGATGAACTGCGCGATTTCGGCGCGGAGCTTTACCGCTTCTTCCGCTGATCACATGATCAGCTGTGCGACCGATCACGGGAAGCCGCTCGCCCATGCGCAATGACATTGCGCGCGACAACGGTTTCACCACATTCGGAGCAGGCCAGCACGGCTCGGAAATCATGCCCGCAGGCCTTGTGCTGATGCAGCACCGGCGGACCATCGGGGCCAGCATAGAATGCGTCGCCCCAATGAACGAGCGACAGTATCACCGGGTACAGTGCCAGCCCCTTCTCGGTCAGCCGATACTCATATCGTGTGGGGCGCTCCTGATAGGGTGATTTTTCCAGAATGCCGTCGCTCACCAGTCCGGCCAGCCGTTCCGCCAGCACCCGCCGGGCAATGCCCAGTCGCGCCTGGAAATCATCGAACCGCCGCACCTGCAAAAAGGCATCGCGCAGGATCAGCAAGGTCCAGCGGTCGCCCACCACCGCCAGCGCGCGCGCCATTGAACAATCCTGCGAAGCCAGTTCATCCCACCGCATCGGCGGAATCTGCCATTGACTCGGTTCCAATACAAGACTTACTCCGTCCTACATTAAGATGGAGCCGGTAATGGCGAGCATGATCGAAGGCGGGCACGCCAGCGTGGCGATTGTCGGCGCGGGAGACTTTATCGGCGCGGCGATTGCGCGGCGTTTTGCGGCGGGGGGGTATATCGTTCATGGCGGACGGCGCCAGGGCGACAAGCTTGACGCGTTGGCCGCTGAAATCACCGCGCGCGGGGGCAGCTTTACCGGCCACACGCTCGATGCACGATCGGAGGAGGAGGTCGGCGGTTTTCTCGATTGCGCCGACGCCAGCGCGCCACTGGCCGCCTGCATCTTCAACGTTGGGGCCAATGTGAACTTCCCGCTGCTTGACACGACTGAGCGCGTGTTTCGCAAGGTCTGGGAAATGGCCTGTTTTGCTGGGTTCCTGACTGGTCGGGAGGCTGCACGGCGAATGTTGGTGCATGGGCGCGGATCGATCTTTTTCACCGGCGCCACGGCCTCAATGCGCGGCGGCAAGGGCTATGCGGCCTTTGCGGCGGCCAAAGCGGGCCTGCGGGCGACCGCGCAATCGATGGCGCGCGAATTGGGGCCGCAGAACATTCATGTCGCGCACCTCGTGATCGATTCAGGCGTCGACACCGCATGGGTGCGCGAACGCATAGCGGCGGCGCATGGCGCAGATGCCGTCGAAGCGCTGCCCGCCGATACGCTGATGAACCCTGCCTCGATTGCCGAGGCCTATTGGCAGCTTCATCATCAGACGCGCGACGCGTGGACGCACGAACTCGATCTGCGTCCCTTTGGTGAGGCTTGGTAAAAGCATGGCAACAGACCCGATCTACTATTTCGATTTCGGCAGCCCCAATGCCTATCTCGCCCACCGCGTTCTGCCGGGGATCGAGCAGCGCACCGGTGTGCGGTTTCGCTATGTACCGGTGCTGCTGGGCGGATTGTTCAAACTAACGGGTAATCAGGCGCCGATGCTTGCCTTCGCCACCATTCCCCACAAGCTGGCCTATGAGCGCCTGGAAATGGAGCGGTTCATCACCCGGCACGGATTAAACGCATTCCAGATGAACCCGCATTTTCCCGTCAACACGCTACAACTAATGCGGCTGGCCGTTGCAGCATCAGCTGACGACGTCCTGTCGGCCTATGCTGAGGCGATGTTCCATTTCATGTGGGAGGAGCCACGCAAGCTCGACGATCCGGCTGTGATTGCGGCCACGCTCATGGAAGCGGGATTGCCAGCCGACCGGTTGATGGCACGTGCGCAGGAACCCGAGATCAAGGCCGCACTCCTCGCCAACACCCAGGCCGCCTATGAACATGGCGCATTCGGCATCCCGAGCTTCATGGTTGGTGACGCTCTCTATTTCGGCAAGGATCGCCTGGCCGATATCGAAGCGGCGATCACCGGGCAGCAGGCGGCATAACACAGCCCCCTTGCCCCCGCCGCGCTTAGCCGCGAAAGCTTGCCTGCACCCCATCGCGCAGGAGAACGCCCGAATGTCCGTTATGTCCGATCGCTGGATCCGCGAACAGGCGCTGTCGACCGGCATGATCGAGCCATTCGTCGAAAATCAGCGGCGCGACGGCTGCATTTCCTATGGCCTGTCATCCTATGGCTATGACGCGCGCGTGGCCGACGAGTTCAAGATCTTCACCAACGTCAACTCGGCGGTGGTCGACCCCAAGAATTTCGATCAGGATAGTTTTGTCGACCGCAAGACCGATGTCTGCGTGATCCCGCCGAACAGTTTCGCGCTGGCGCGGACGGTGGAATATTTCCGCGTACCCCGCGATATCCTCGTCATCTGCCTTGGCAAATCGACCTATGCGCGCTGCGGGATTATTGTGAACGTTACCCCGCTGGAGCCGGGCTGGGAGGGCCATGTGACGCTGGAGTTCTCGAACACCACGCCCCTGCCCGCGCGCATCTATGCGAATGAAGGCGCGTGCCAGTTCCTGTTCCTGCAGGGGAATGAGCCGTGCGAGGTCAGCTACGCCGACCGATCCGGCAAATATATGGGGCAACGCGGGGTGACATTGCCGAAGCTGTAACTGGGCGTTGTTAGCGACCTAGCTCGGACGGCGTCCCGCCCGATACCTTGGTCCGCCGCCTTTTGGCAAAGCGAATGGCCCGTTCAGCGTGCGCTGAGCGTGGTTACCGAAATGCGCTTCAGGCCCAATGTGGCGATGGCGTGCGACGACGCCGTGCGCTGACCGGAAAGCATCATGCTTTGATCGGGTTGGCTGAGCACATCCGCGTATAGCGCGCGCGCTTGCTGGATACGGCCGGTCCGCGCGTATATCGCGGCAAGGTTTAGCGTAAGGTCGGCATCGCCAGGAAACATACGCCGCTCGGCGACGAGCTGCGCTTCGGCGGCGGCCAGTTTGCCCTGCATGATCTGGGTGTAGCCATTATTGTCATCGCCAGCAGCGTGCGCGAGCGCAGGGGCAGCCAGCAAGCCTGTGACAATCAGCGCGCGAATGAAAATGCGCATATTCCTTCTCCTTCAACCACCGCCCACCATGGGAGGTTTCACTTTTGTGACAATAACGTGTCATTTTAGTGAAACATTGGCAAGAAGGAAAGTTTTTAGGCCCAGTTATAGTGTTTTATGAGCTACTTATGACGTTGAATGGGATTTCGGCGGCCAACGATCGCTGGCAACGTCGTCGCCTGTTGGGCGATGATCGTCGAACAAAAGCCAAGAAAAAAGGCGGCCCCGAAGGACCGCCTTATTCTTGCTCCCCGATCGTCGAACGGATCAGAAATCGTTGCGATACTGCTCGTTGCCGATAAAGCCGAGCTTGGTAACACCAGAGCGCTTAATGACCGCCAAAACACGATCAACCGTATCATAACGCGCCGCAGCATCGGGCTGGAAATGCAATTCAGGCTCAGGCGATAGCTGTGTGGTCGCGTCGAGATACTGGCGCAGGGTGATGTCATCAACCGGCGCGCCGTTCCATGAAACAACTCCGGCCGGATCGATCGAAATCTTGTTCTTGTCGGGCTCGATGGGCTGCTGGATAGCGTTCGGATCGTTCTGTGGAAGATCGACCTTCACCGCATGGGTCTGGATCGGGATCGTGATGATGAACATGATAAGAAGCACGAGCAAGACGTCGATCAACGGCGTCATGTTCATTTCCATCATCGGCTCGCCGTCGTCGCTGCCGCCGCTCATAGCCATTGTCAAAAACTCCTGAAAATTTGCGTCGTGATCAACGGGTGATCACACGAAGATCACTGACGGACCACACCACTGCCAGCGGGCGGCTCTGAAATAAAGCCAACCTTGGCAAAGCCAGCCTGTTGCATCTGGAAGATGGCCCCACCAATACACCGATAGGGCGTGTCAACGTCGCCGCGGATATGCGCCTCGGGTAGTTCGACGCCGGGTGCGTTCGGACCGCCCTGCCGAGCGATTTCCAGCTTCAGCTTTGCAACCGCGCGATCGAGCAATTCCTGGCTCGTCACCTTGGTCACGTTCCAGAAGATTTCGCACCCGCCATTTCCGTCACCCTTGATCGAGAGCGAAACGTTTTCGGGCTTGGTTGTCGTCGGATCGAAGCGCACGTCGGGAAGCTTGAGCTTCACGTTCTGAATAACGACGGGAACCGCGATCAGAAAGATGATCAGCAACACCAACATCACGTCCACGAGCGGAGTCGTGTTGATGTCCGACATCGGCTTCTCGTTGTCAGCGCCTGCGCTAATCGCCATTGGGAACTATCCTATCTTTGATCATCATGCCGCAAAACATTAATTGCAGCGCCGAAACAGGGCGACCGGCAAATGCGGCCGCCCCGTTTCGTCTCGTCAGCTTACGAGGCCTTGGCAGGTGCTGCCTTAGTGGCAACGCCACGAACCGGGCGAACCGCACCATTCGACGCGAGATAGCCGAGCACATCGTTCGAGAAGACCGACAGATCTTCAGCAATCGACTTGTTGCGACGCTGCAGCCAATTGTAGGCAAGCACGGCAGGAACGGCGACCGCAAGGCCGAGGGCGGTCATGATCAGCGCTTCACCGACGGGGCCGGCGACTGCGTCGATCGAGGCCTGGCCCGACGCGCCGATTTTAATGAGCGCGCGGTAGATGCCGATAACCGTCCCGAACAGGCCAATGAACGGTGCAACCGAACCCACGGTTGCGAGGAAGGCGAGACCGCCGCCCAGCTTTGAGTTGATCGCGGCTTCCGAACGCGCGAGCGAGTTGTGCAGCCAGTCATGCGCTTCAACCGGATCGGTCAGCTTGGTGTGCTGCTCCTGCGCAGCTAGGCCATCGTCGACGATCTGCTTGTACGCCGAATTCTTCTCGAGCTTGGCCGAAGCTTCCTTCAGCGAATTGCTGGTCCAGAAGCCCGAGCGAACGCGCTTGGCCTGACCCATGATTTTCTGCTGCTCGAGCAGCTTGGTGAAAAGGATGTAGAACGACACAACCGACATCAGCACCAGAATGCCGAACGTAGACTGCGCGATGATGCCGCCCTCCTGAAGGGCTGCCTGGAGGCCATAGGGATTGTCGTTGGCCGCGGCCGGGGCAGCAGCAAGGATGGTCGTCAGCATAAAGATATCTTCCTCTAAAATATGTCGGCGGGCGCCCCATGACCCCCGCCTGACGGATCGTTACTGCGGAATAACCCAGCGAACGCGACGCGACTTGGTGGTGGCGATCGGGTTGCCGTCCTGGTCCTTGGCCGGGGTGTACCGCGCACGACGGGTCAACGCACGGCAGGCTGCATCGTCAAGATCGGACGATCCGCTCGACTGAACGGTCCGGCAATTCTCGACACGCCCCTGGGTATTGATGGTCCAGGAAATCACCGACGTACCCTCCTTTTCCTCGCGGAGAGCCGCCGGCGGATAATCGTCCGTGGTCACCCAGCTGGCTTCATCACCACGCGCACCAGCGGCCTGACTCACGCGTGGCGCGGCGGGCGCAGGTGGCGCAGGCGGGGCTGCCTGAGGCGTCGGGTTGTAGGTCGGTGGCGGTGTGTCCACGCTACGCATCGTGTTCTGTGGCGGGGTGTCAACCCTTACCATTGGCGGCGGCGTCACCACGGGCGGCGGCGTCATCGGCGTGTCTGGCGGTGGCGGTGGTGGTGGTTCGTCTGGCGGTGGCGGCGGCGGTGGTGCCACGTCAAACGTGTTGAGCTTCTCCGAAACCTGCTTCACGTACTTATACGCAAGGCCGGTGACGAACGCGTAACCGATGACAGCATGGATAAGGGCGACGATAACAATCGCCACCACCCTGCTGCCGCCATCATTCCGATCTGCATAGGCCATTCAGGTACGAAACTCCTATTGGACCGACAGGTTTCCCCCCGCGCCATCCGTACTCCGGATTGTCGTAGGGCTGCCGTGAGCCATTATATCCTTCACCGAGGCCATATCTCTATCGCCCCCGCCACACCGACGCAAACGCTTTGTCGGACGTAATGAACGTACAATCTCAGCGTGGCAGAATTATTTCTGTATAAAACTGCCTCGATCCACTAACGCAAACGGCATGTCGTCTGTTCCCAAGGCTAAACCCACAACCGGTGCTCGCACCCGTCGGCGTCAGGCGATCGGCGCGGCGTTACTGTTGCTCGCCGCAGCCGCGCCGTCGGCTCTGGCGCAGCGGCGTGCAGTGCCCGTACCCGCCCCGGTTGCCGCGCCAGCGCCGCCCTATGCGGTCGTGGCTGATCTGGTTTTACGATCCCCGGTGATCATCGATTCCACCATCCGGAGTGCCGAAAAGCTGAAAGGGCCAGAAGCTATTGGCGCGCCGCCCGGCTATGCCCGGCTATTCGTCCAAGCGGACGTGCTGGCATTGGTGCGTGGCACCGATTCCGTCCCGGCGCGGATCGGCTACATCCTTGATGTTTTGCCGGATACGCGCGGAAAAATTCCAAACCTGCGCAAGCTCAGGGTGCTGCTATTCGGTCGTCCAGTGCCCCGTTCGGCGAACCAAATTCAGTTGACCGGACCGGATTCGCAACGCCTTTGGACGCCAGCGCTCGATGCCCTCAGCCGCCGGATTGCGACCGACGCGCTCGCGGCGGACGCCCCTCCCGAAGTCACTGGCGTGGGTAACGCGTTTCACGTCCCGGGTTCGCTGCCCGGCGAAGGTGAGACCCAGATTTTCCTTACCACCCGAGACACAAGACCAGTGTCGCTGAGCATTCTGCGCCGCCCCGGCCAGCAGCCGAGCTGGGCCGTGTCGCTAACCGAGATCGTCGACGAATCAGCCGCACCGCCGGCGCGCGATACGCTGCTCTGGTATCGGCTTGCCTGTGCCCTTCCGGTACAATTGCCCGCCATCGCAGTTGAAAAAATGTCAGCAGACGATGCAGCGAATGCGGTCAGAGATTATGGCTTTGTCCTGCAGTCGCTCGGACCATGCACCCGCGGCTAAGCCGCTAACGGGCCACGCGAATCGATCTGGATGATTTGTCCGGTCACCGACACAGCCTGAAGCAGATAGGCGACCGCAGCAACCACATCGTCCTGATGCGCGCCGGGTTGCACTTTTACAGCTGATACCCGCTGTTTTGGCGCCCCTTCAACGGCCAAAGGCTCGATCGCGGCGAGTAACAAGTGCCGGTCGGTTGGGGCTAACGGGCAGTCTACCACAATCACGATGGCAGCAGCATCGGCGCGACGCACCCGCTGGAGAAGCAATGCAATTTCCGGATCAGCAATCAGCACCAGCGCCGCATGATCGCCGTTTGCTGAAGGCTCGATTGAAGGGTGAATGTTGGCCAATCCATGCATGACGGCCGCGGCCAACGGCCCCTGCCCTTCTACCACCGCGGGCTTCATCGCCGGTGGCGCACCAGTGTCATGCCGATCGCCTCTCCCTGTTCGGAAATGGCAAGCTTTACGATCTTTACCTCCACGCGCTGGATGCGCGAATCCTCGCGCAACAGCGTCTGGGCAATATGATCTGCAACGCCTTCGATAAGCGTAAAATGCACGCCTTCGGGCAGCGCCGTAGTCGCCGCCCGCTTCAAATCGAGATAGTTTTTGGATGCTGACAGTGGCGTATCGGCTGCGAAGTGCGCCGGGCAATCGAGATCGACCGTCATCGAGATCAGCAATGGTTGCGGTAGATGCGTCTCTTCCGAATAAATACCTGTCAGAACAGATACTTCGAAGTCATGCACTTCCAATTGTAATCGATCGTTCAACCTGCAGTCCCTTGCGTCATTCGCCCCGCGCCATAGCAGTTTGAGCCCCAAGGGGAAGCGGGCCGGGCAGGTTTGAGGCCCTGGATCAGGCGGATGCGCTTGGTCGAGCTATCATCGCGCAGTGCCAGCGGGCGATATGAATGCGATCGTCGGCGACTGCCAACCCCGCGCGTGCAGCGAAATCCAAGGTCATCAGCCCAGTGATATCAGCAAAACTAAACGCATCACCGGCGATCCACCGCGATTCGCTCAGCCGGTGGTCGAGCTGTTCGGCAAATGCCCCCCACAAAATGGTCGCGCGGGTGACGAGTTCGGGGATGATCGGCACGGGCGGCCATTTGCCAGGCAAACCGCGCCCTTCCATCTGCGGCTTTGAATTCCGAAAGGCATAAACGGCCGCTGCATACCCGTCTGATTCGATTCGCCTCGTCCACGAATCGATCTGGGCGATGCTCCGTGCATCTGTCCCAAAAAGGGGCATTTCAGGATGCAGCGCTTCAAAATACCGGCAGATCGCCACCGAATCGGTGATCACATCGCCATCATCAAGCACCAAGGCGGGCACGGTGCCGCGCGGGTTGATCGCCAGATAGGCGTCGCTTAGCTGCTCGTCCCGCCGCAAATCGAGCTGCACTCGGTCAACCTCAATGCCCTTTTCGGCCAGGAACATCCGCACGCGTCGCGGATTTGGTGCCCAGGACGAATCATAGAGTTTCACGGTCAAAGTCCGTTCGGCTTGTGTTCAGCACGATCAACGCTAATGCGCGCTGCCCCGGGCGTCCATTGTTCGGCACATGTGCAAAGGCAAATGCGTGGCAATCACTTTGGTACCGCTGACGACGATCGCGATCGATCGGGTCGAATCGATGCTCGATTCGGCGTTCGGTTCTGATCGTCGCTCGCGGACCGCCTATAAAATCCGCGCGGGAACGGATTTCGATCCCGCGCTCAGCTTTGCGGCACTGGATGACGAGAAGCTGGTGGGATTGATCCAATGCTGGCCTGTTCGGTTGACGCTTGATCGCGGCGACACCGCGCCGTTGCTCATGGTTGGCCCGGTCGCCGTTCTGCCAAACCGGCAGCGCGACGGAATCGGTCGCATGCTGATGAACGATATGCTGGCGGCAGCGTCGACTCAGGGGCGTGATCGCGCGCTGATGTTGATCGGCGATCCGGAATATTATGGCCGGTTTTTTGGCTTCACGGCAGGTCGCACTGGCTTGTGGCGGGTACCCGGCCCGGTTGAAAAACATCGTTTACTCGCCCGCGGCCCGGATGTCGTTGCCGACGCGGGCGTGCTCGGCCCCCGGATCGCGGCGATCGCCTGACCGGATCGCTTTACGCCGCTGGCGTGCTGCCGTACCGAACAGCCATGCCGATGGACCCGCTGCCCGATCTTGCCACGCTGGCGCTTGCTGATATCGCACGGCTCGCCGAAGAAAAAAAAATCCCTCCCGTCGAACTCTGGAATCCCAGCCATTGTGGCCACAGCGATATGCGGATCGCGCGCGATGGCACCTGGTTTCATCAGGGCTCGCCGATTGGGCGTGAGGCGATGGTTCGGCTGTTCTCAACGATTTTGCGTCGTGAGCCGGATGGCAGCTATGTACTGGTCACCCCGGCAGAAAAACTCGATATCGCGGTTGAGGACGCGCCGTTCGTCGCCGTAGAAATGAAGGCCGAGGGAACGGGGAACGCGGCCAGACTCGGCTTCCGCCTCAATACCGGGGATCTGATCACCGCGGACGCCGAGCACCCGCTGCGCTTTACCGATGGCGAGAATGGCCCCCGCCCCTATCTTCAGGTGCGCGGCGGGCTGGAGGCACTGGTCGCCCGGCCGGTCTATTATGATCTCGTCGCCCTAGCGCTCGAAAATCCGGACAATCCGCCAGGGGTATGGAGCAACGGCGCATTTTTTCCGATCGAGGCGACGGCATGACACTGGTTGATCGCCTGCGCCGCGCGCTTGATGCTGAAATGCATCCCGATGTGTCTTTGCTTGGCGGCGATCATATCGATCTGACGCGCGTCGACGGTGATACGCTTCTCGCCGCCGCCGTATTGGTGCCCATCACCGACCGCGCCGAGCCGGGCGTTATCCTGACCCAACGAACGCACACCATGCGTCGGCATGCCGGGCAGGTCGCCTTTCCCGGCGGACGAATCGATCCGGAAGATGACGGCCCCGTCGACGCCGCGTTGCGCGAAGCCGAAGAGGAGATCGCCCTGCCCCGCCACCACGTCACGGTCATCGGTGCGGCCGATCGCTATCGGACAGGCACCGGATATGACATTACGCCGGTCCTCGCCGTCGTCCCACCCGATCTAGTGCTGGTGCCGAGCGAAGCAGAGGTGGCGCATGTGTTTGAGGTGCCGCTGGCGTTCATCCTTAACCCTGCCAATCAGCTGCTAAAAAGCGCCGAATGGCAGGGACGGCAACGCGAGTATTTTGAGATTAACTGGGAAGACAACCGCATCTGGGGGGCTACCGCGGCAATGATCGTCAACCTTTCTCGGCGACTCCAATGGCCGCTGTGAAGCTGCCCGATGCGCCCTGGCAGCACGCCGAAGGTCTGGCTGAATTATGCAATGCGCTGGGCGTTACCGAGGGCGAATCACGGTTCGTCGGCGGTGCGGTGCGCGATACATTGCTTGGACTGCCCGTAAGTGACATCGACATTGCCACCCGTTATTCGCCTGAGAATGTGCTCGAAAGGTTGGGCGAGGCAGGCATAAAGCCTATTCCGACCGGGATTGCCCATGGCACAATCACTGCCATCCTGCCTGGCGGACCGGTCGAGGTGACGACACTGCGCCGCGACCTGACAACCGATGGCCGTCACGCGACGATCGCCTTCACCGATGACTGGCGCGAAGATGCAGCGCGGCGCGACTTCACGATCAACGCACTCTATGCTGATCCTGCAACCGGCGCTGTTTTCGATTATTTCGGCGGGATTGATGATCTCTCAAGCAACATCGTCCGCTTTATCGGCGATCCGTTGCGCCGGATTGCCGAAGACCATCTGCGTATCCTGCGCTTCTTTCGCTTCCTGGCGCGCTTTGGTGATGAGGCCGATGCAGCGGGGCTTGCCGCCTGCGCCAGCCGCGCGAATGACCTGATGGCATTGTCACGCGAGCGTATAGCCGACGAATTGCTCAAACTGCTTGTCGCAAAGAATGCGCCAACCATCGTGGCGCTGATGCTTGCCAACGACATTCTGCGTCCGGTCCTTCCCGAAGCGAGGAATGTGCAACGATTGGCTCAGGTCGCCGCGCTGGAAGCGAATGCCGGAATTTCGCCCGACCCGTTTCGTCGCTTGGCCGCACTGCTGCCCGATGATGCTGCGACGGGCGAGGCGATCGGGGCCCGGCTAAAATTGTCGACGGCTCAGCGCAGGCGATTAGCGACCGCACTCGACGCAACGCAAGTCCAGCCGCCCCGGGCGCTCGCCTATCGGCTTGGCTTGGCCGGCGCGATCGACCGCCTCTTCCTTCATACCCCGCCAAACAAGGCGGCAACGCAATTTCGTGAGATCGCCGATTGGGCCGTGCCATCGCTGCCGATTTCCGGCGGTGCCCTCGTTGATCGGGGGATTGGCAGAGGGCCGGATGTAGCGCGGACGCTGCGGGCGATTGAGGACCAATGGGTCGACGAGGATTTTCCGGGTGACGCTCGACTGGCAGAAATCACCGCGGCAGCGGTCGATCAGGCGTTGCGTTCCATCAGGAATTGATAGGCTGCCTCTGCTTCGAGCGGACGCGAATAGTGAAATCCCTGGCCATAGGTGCAGCCCAGCGCCGCCAGCGTCTGTGCCAGCGCATTCGATTCGATGCCCTCCGCCGTCGTCTTCATGCCCAGCGCCTGGGCCAGCGACAGGATGGCGCGTACAATCGAGATCTTGTCGCGATCGGCGAGCATCCCGGTTACGAAGCTTCGGTCCATCTTCAACACGTCGATCGGCAGCTTTTGCAGATGGGCCAGGTTGGAATATCCGGTGCCGAAATCATCCATCGCCAGTGTGGTGCCGAGCGCCTTTAGCGCATGCATGATCTGAGCGACGCGGTCAGGATCAGCGATCAGCGCGCTTTCGGTCAGTTCGAGCGTGAATCGCTCTCCGCCGAGCCCCGATGCTGCCAGTGCCCCCTCGACCATCCGCGGCACATTGTCGCGCTGCAGCTGGATCGCAGACAGATTCACCGCAAACCGGGTGCCGCAATTGCCGCCGGCACGTCCATCCCACGAAGCCAGCGTTTCGGCCGCCTGCGTCATCGCCCAGCGCCCGAGCGGGACGATCAATCCCGATTCTTCCGCCACCGGGATGAAATCGGTCGGCGATATTTCGACACCTTCGTCATCAAGCCAGCGCGCCAGTGCTTCGAAAGAAACGACCCGCCCAGTCGAAAGATCGCAGATCGGCTGATAGGTCAGCCGCAGTTGGTTACTGTCGATCGCACGGCGCAACGCGGTTTCCATGCCGAACTGTTCGCGTACGATATCAAATGCTTGCGTCTGATAAGCCTCAACGCATCCACTCGCCTTTGAGCGTTTGACGGCAAACTGGGCGTGACGGATCAAATCCTCAGCATCGTCGACCAGATCGGAGCCAAAGGCGATGCCGATCGAACAGGAAACGCGGATTTCGAATGCGGACAGCCGAAATGGCGTGGACAGCGCACCCTGAATGCGTTTGGCGACATGATCGGCGTCGCTGCGCCCTTCATCTAGGCTCATCAGAATGCCGAACTCATCGCCACCGGTACGCGCGAGCACGTCGCGACCCCGTAGTGCGCCCTTCAGGCGGCGCGCCACCGTCATCAATAGTTCGTCACCCGCCATCGATCCCATACAGGCATTGACGCGACTGAATCGGTCGAGGTTGACGATCATCACTGCAAAGCGCGCCTGCGCATCCGCTTGCTCGCCAATCACCCCCTCGAGTAGCTCACTAAATCCTGCGCGATTGGGTAGCCCGGTCAGGCTGTCCGTCATCATTTCGCGTCGCAGATTCATTTCTGTCCGCAGGATCGACGTCTGATCGATCAGCGTGAGCAAGCAACGATATGTACCAGGCCCCGATGCACGCGCCAGATGAACACGGTAGTGGCGGCAATCCACAGATTCGCCAAATTGCCATTCAAATGAATCACGATTCTGTTCGGATTCGAGGAATGCGCAGATTCGAGATCCTAGCAAGCTTCCTATCGGAGACCGATCAGCTTCTCGATTGAAATTGAGCGAATCGAAAGCGCTGTTTTTGGAAACAACGCTGATCTGCCCCTTGACGACCGCGATGACCGCGCCGGGAATTGGCAACAACTCAATTGCCTTGTCGGGGGCCAATGGCGCCACAACATTGACCACGGTTCCACTGCCCGTCACGGCAGCTGCCGGACGATCGGGAGTCACTTTGGATCGATGATGACCAAAAACCATGCCTGACAGCGCTTAACGTTGATTGGTTAAGACCCACTGAAGCGATGGAAAACGGTGTTGGAACCGATCAAGCGACCCTTTGCCGCGTCATCGGTTAGAACTGGTTGTCACGGGGAAAGCCGTTGGGTGGCATCCGCCCTGCAGCGCCACGCGCTGCACGCCATGCCGCCATATCGGGCTCGTTACGGGTCCGTCCGCTCTCTCCGCCCATTGCCCAGCTAAGCCCCTGCGCCATGACGAAGCTGGTCACATCGGCAAGGCCGCCATCGCGGTAACGCTGAAGCTGCACCCCCTGGCCGCGCGCCATTTCCGGCAGTTCGGCGATCGGAAAAACCAGCAGCCGACGATTATCGCCGATCACGGCGACATAGTCAGCCGCCGGGTCGACCGGTTTCACACGGCTCAGTCGCGCACCCGTCCGCGGTGTTACCACCGTTTTTCCCTTGCGCGTTTCGGCGATCAGATCAGCCGTCCGTACGATGAAGCCCCGCCCGTCGCTCGCCGCCACAAGATGGCGTTCAGCACGGCTCGACGGAAACAGGTCAACAATTCCCGCCTCACCGTCCAGATCAATCATCAGGCGAAGCGGTTCACCAAAGCCGCGCCCGCCGGGCAATTTGTCAGCGGCCAGCGTATAAAAACGGCCAGTCTCAGCCGCGAGCAGAATTTTGTCGGTGGTCTGCGCGTGGAAGGCGAAAGCGGGGCCGTCGCCCTCCTTGAACTTCAGCGCCTCGGTGCCGGCTGTATCGATATGCCCCTTCATCGCCCTGATCCAGCCGCGCTGCGATAGGATGACGGTGATTGGCTCGCGATCGATCATCGCCTCGAGGGGAATCTCGCGCGCGGGTGCAGCTTCCGCAACCGTCGTCCGGCGTTTGCCGAGCGGCGTATCCTGGCCATAGCGGATCAGCAGCTTGCCCAGATCCTTCTTCATTCGCGTCCGCTGGCGTGCATCACTGCCCAGCAATGCCTCCAGGCCCGCGCGTTCCTCCTCCAGCTTGTCGCGCTCCTTGCGCAGCTCCATTTCTTCAAGGCGACGCAGACTGCGCAACCGCATGTTGAGGATCGCTTCGGCCTGGCGGTCGGTCAACTCAAACTCGGCGATCATCACCGGCTTAGGCTCGTCCTCGTTGCGGATAATCTCGATCACGCGGTCGAGGTTGAGGAAGGCGATGATGTAGCCATCGAGCAGCTCGATCCGGTCGGCGATCTTGTCGAGCCGGTGTTGCGACTTGCGCTGAAGTACGATGAACTGGTGATCGAGCCACGCCGACAGCGCCTCACGCAGGCTCATCACACGCGGCGTCCTGCGCGCGTCGAGCACGTTGAGGTTGAGCGGCACGCGCACTTCGAGATCACTCAGCCGGAACAGACTTTCCATCAGCAGATCGGCATCAACGGTGCGGCTGCGCGGTTCGAGCACGATGCGGATCTCGCTGTCCGATTCATCGCGCACATCGACGAAGATCGGCAGCTTCTTGTCGTTAACGATCGCGGCCAGCGCCTCGATCAGCTTGCCCTTCTGGATGCCGTAAGGGATCTCGGTGACGATCGCGTTCCAGGTGCCGCGCCCCTGATCCTCAATATGCCAGCGCGCCCGCACGCGGAACGAGCCGCGACCAGTGGCATAAGTCTCTGCGATGCTCGCCGCGCTATCGACCACCAACCCGCCGGTTGGGAAGTCCGGTCCGGACACCTTGGACATGATCGCCGCATCATCGGCCTTGGGATCATCGATCAGCAGCAGCGCCGCTTCGATCAGCTCGGCAGCGTTATGCGGCGGTATGCTCGTCGCCATGCCGACCGCGATTCCGCTGGCGCCGTTTGCCAGCAGATTGGGGAACAGTCCCGGAAACAGCTCGGGTTCTTCCTCTTCGCCATTATAGGTCGGCTTCAGGTCGGTCGCGTTTTCATCGAGCCCGTCCATCAGGTCGATCGCAACCTGGGTCAGCCGAGCCTCGGTGTAGCGGTAGGCGGCGGCGTTATCACCGTCGATGTTGCCGAAATTGCCCTGCCCGTCGACCAGCGGATAGCGCAGCGCGAAATCCTGCGCGAGCCGCACCATCGCGTCATAGACCGACTGGTCGCCGTGCGGATGGTACTTGCCGATGACATCGCCGACAACGCGCGCGCATTTCTTGTAGCCCTGCGCCGGATCGAGCTTCAGCAGCCGCATTGCCCAGAGCAGCCGCCGATGCACCGGCTTCAGGCCGTCGCGCACATCAGGCAGCGACCGCGCTGTAATGGTCGACATCGCGTAAACGAGATAACGTTCGCTCAACGCGCTATCGAACGGCGCATCCGTCTGGCCGGGAATGGGATCGGGCTGAGGCGCGGGGGCGTCGGGGTCAATCAGGTCGGTGGTCATCGTCCCGCCGTCACTAGCGCCGACAACCGCGCATGGCCACTAGCCAGTTTCGTTTCAGGCTAGCCGATATCAAGCCGAGCCATCCGTTGGAGTTGCTTCACCCGGCGGTTCCAAAATGCCGTCGCTGTCGTCACCTGCGGCCAATCGCACCTCGGCCATCAGCCAGTCTCGAAAAGCGCGGATCTTGGGCTGGTTGCGCTTGCTTTCCGGATGAACCAGCCAAAATCCCGCTTGCCAGTGGGCCGCTTTGACGTGCGGCAGCAGTCGCACCAGTTGGCCCGAATCGATCTGCGCCTGCCAATAGCCGGGCGTCAGCATCGCAACGCCCTGCCCGTTAATCGCCGCATTGCCGACCAGAACCTGTGAATCGAAATAAACGCCGGCGGGCTGGTCGCCGCAATCGGCGAGCCCAACCGCCCCAAGCCATGCCGTCCACCATTGTTCGTCAGCGATCCGCGGCAGCGCCAGCAAATCGCGGGCGTCCTCAATCGGCGCATGGCGCGCTATCACATTGGGGCTGGCGAAGGGCGCAAATGCCATCCGCATCACAAACTGATGCCGAACCCCCGGCCAGGGAGGCGTGCCTGAGCGGATGGCAACATCTGCCTCTCCCCGCATCAAATCGAGGATCTGATCTTCGACGCGCAGCCGCACCGCCAGCCCCGGCTGGCTCAATTGAAACGCCCCCAACCGCCCGGCGAGCCAGTTTGTGCCAAAACTCGTCGGCGCACTGATTGTCAGAACCGATGCGGCTTCGTCGCGGATCGATCCGAATGCGTCGCCCAGCAAATCAAAGGCGCCGGTCACCTGCGGTGAAATCCGTTTGGCGAGGTCGGTCAGCGCGAGCCCTCGACCATCACGAACGAACAGTTTTGCGCCCAGCCGCTCCTCAAGCAATTTGATTTGATAGCTCACAGCCGCCTGCGTCATCCCGAGTTCGGCGGCCGCGCGCGTGAAGTGCAGGTGCCGGGCCGCAGCCTCAAAAACCCGAACGGCGGCAAGTGGTGGCAGGTGGCGCATGCTATAACATAAGCTCACCTTGTTTATGTTGTCCATTGATTTGTTGGTGGTCGCCGCCGTTATGCGGCATCTCATCGCCAGTCGGAGCACCCGGCAAGATGGAGGTAGATATGATGAAATCGATGATCATCGTTGCGCTCTTGATGGTGGCAACGTCAGCCGCAGCCCAGCAGCCAGAGTCTCCTGCGAATAGCATTCGTGTGTCGGCAGCCGATCTGGACGTTACCAGTGCGCAAGGTACTCGGGCGCTGGATCGTCGCCTAAAAGCTGCCGTGCGGCGCGTCTGCGGCGAATTGGACGCACGCGATCCGTACCGCCAAAGCGCCTATCGGCAATGTCTGACGATCGCCAGACAATCGGCCAAGGCCGGGCGTGCCGCGCTGGTGGCGCACGCTTCAGATCAAGCGCCAAGTATCAACATCAGCCGGTGATCGCACAAAGATACCGCCTAGTCGGTCATGCTATTGAGGCATAAGTCCAGCTTGCTTGATAACAAGCCAGACTTATGCCTCAATTCCCTGCCAAGGACTCGCAACCAACCCCGAACAGGGGTAGGCTGCACCCATGAGATGGAAAATCCTTGCGCCACTGGTGGCGATGTTGCTGGGGCTATCGGCGATGATTCCCGATACGCCTTCGCTCCTCTCCTGGCCCGACCTTACTAGTCGCCCCCGCCCCCAAGCCGATGCCACAATCAGCTATGGCGCCGATGCTTATCAGAAGGTCGATCTCTGGCTGCCCAAAGGCGCCGGCAAACATCCGGTGGTGCTGATGGTGCACGGCGGTTGCTGGCAGACCGCGATCGCCGACCGCACATTGATGAACTGGATCGCCGCTGATCTGCGCGGGCGCGGGATTGCGGTGTGGAATATCGATTATCGCGGTGTCGACCGGCCAGGCGGCGGTTATCCAGGCACTTTTCAGGATGCGGCCGCCGCAGCCGATGCGCTGGCAACCAATGCCGCGAGGTACCGATTGGATACCAGTCGCGTGGTCGCCGTCGGGCATTCGGCGGGCGGGCATCTGGCGTTATGGCTCGCCGGTCGGGCAAAGCTGCCAGTAAACAGCTTATTGCGGACCAGAAACCCGTTGAAGATTGCCCATGTCGTTAGCCTTGGCGGGCTGCCCGATCTTGAGGCGACGGCGGCGAGCCCGGATAATGGCTGCGGTACAGAAATTGTTGCGAAGTTGACCGGGCCGAAATCGGCATCGCGCCCAGACGTCTTCGCCGACATCTCGGTCCCGCGCCTGCTGCCGATCGGGGTTCCGCAGGAACTGGTGAACGGGGACAATGACCGGATCATCCCGATGCGGCTGGGCACCGGCTATAGTCAGCAAGCAACCAAAGCGGGAGACCAAGCGACGCTTCACCGGATCGCCAACACCGGCCATGTCGAGCTGATCGCGCCCGAAACAGCGGCCTGGGGCAAAGCGAGATCACTGATTGAGGCGGCATTCAAATGATGACGCTTGAAGAAGCGCGCGCGATCGACGCCGCCGATCCGTTACGTCCGTTTCGCGATCGGTTTGCGCTGCCCGAGGGGGTGATTTACCTCGACGGCAATTCGCTTGGCCCCCTGCCTCGCGCCACCGGCCCGGCCATCACCGATATGGTCGATCGGCAATGGGGCGAGCGGCTGATCCGCAGCTGGAACGAGGGCTGGATCGACGCGCCACAGCGGATCGGCGACAAGATCGCCCGGCTGATCGGCGCTACGACTGGCGAAGTGATCGTCACCGATTCCACCTCGGTCAATCTGTTCAAGCTGATCGTGGCAGCGCTCCGGTTCGATCCGACCCGGACGGTGATCGTCAGCGAGACGGGTAACTTTCCTACCGACCTGCACATTGCCGAAGGGGCGGTCGCCTGCGTCCCCGGCGCAACGCTGAACGTTGTTCCCCGCGACCGGATCGGCCAAGCAATCAACGAACAGACGGCGCTCGTGCTGCTCACGCACGTTCACTACAAAACCGCTGCGCGCTTCGACATGGTCGAATGGACCGCGCGGGCGCATACTGCGGGGGCGCTGATCCTGTGGGATTTGAGCCATAGCGCGGGCGCAGTCCCGGTCGAGCTGAACCGTTGCAGTGCCGATTTCGCCGTCGGGTGTGGCTATAAGCATCTGAACGGTGGCCCCGGTGCGCCCGCTTATCTCTTCGTCGCCAGTCGGCTGCAGGAACGGTTGGCGAGCCCGCTGTCGGGCTGGATGGGGCATGCCGCGCCATTCGATTTTGCCGATGGATATGCGCCCGCCCCCGGCGTCAAACGCTGGCTGGCCGGCACCCCGCCGATGCTGGCAATGGCGGCGCTTGAAAGCGGGATTGACCTGATGCTGGCGGCCGATCCGTCGGCCATTGCCGTCAAAAGCGCGAGCCTGTTCAACCTGATGGCCTCGATCGGGGATGATCTCGGCCTTGAATGCGTCAGCCCTCGCGACCCGGCCCGACGCGGCAGCCATATCAGCTTCCGCCACCCCCAGGCTTATGCGCTGTGCCAGGCGCTGATCGCCCGTGGTGTCATCGGCGATTTTCGCGATCCTGACATTCTGCGCTTCGGCTTGACGCCACTCTATATCGGTCATGAAGATGTGGTGCTGGCGGGCCAAATTCTCGCCGCGATACTCACGGAGCAACATCACCTCGCGCCTGAATTCTCAAAGCGGTACGCCGTCACCTGATCTTCGATTGGTCGCAGCCGCCATACGCTATATGGTTAACGCTGGTACCAGGGAGATGGCGATGCGATTCGCGATAGGATTTGCAGGGCTTTTGCTGCTGCTGGCGGGCTGTTCGCCGATTGGTGTCGATCCAGCGGCGATGTCCGGCGGCCAATCGCCGACGGGCAATCGCGCCGATACCAGCAATGCCGCGCTCGGCGATGACTTTGATTACCGCTATGCGTTTCGCATGCCCGCCGCCCGCATCGCCGAAGTGCAGGACAGCCATGTCCGCGCCTGCGATCAGCTGGGCCGGGCGCGCTGCCGAGTGCTCACCAATCGCTATCACGTCAACGATGCTGACAATAGCGTGACGGCGGTGCTCGCCTTTCAGATTGATCCGGTGATCGCCCGCACCTTTGGCCGTAATTCGGGCGCGGCGGTAAAGAATGCCGGTGGCCTAGTGATGGATTCGCGGATGATTGGCAGCGATGGTGCCGCCCGTGGCGGGGGCATCGTCGCGCGGTTGCGTGAGGAGATCGCGAATATCGACATGCAGTTGCGCGGCAATGTGAGCGACGCACAGCGCGCGGCCGCTGAAGAACGGCAGATGCGCCTGCGCGCAGCGGTTGCCACCATCAGCGAGCTTGATCGCGGCGCGACGCAGGGGCTGGCAACCACCCCGGTGCTGTTCACTTACCAGTCGGGCACCGTGATTCCGTCGCTCGGCGGCTCTGCAACGGCAACTTTTGACAATGCCGGAGAGACCTTCATTCAATCCGCCGCTGCGATGACGCAGGTGCTTGCAGGCGTCGGGCCGTGGATCATCGTGCTGGTCGGCGTCGCGCTTATCCTCCGCCAGTTCATTCCGCGCGAGGAACCGGAGGTTGTCCGCGTCGCCCCAATTGCCGGAGCCGAACCCGCCGGCGAACCAAGCGAAAATCGCGGCACTCTGCAACGCTGGTTCGGTCGCGAGGCCGATGCGCCAAAGGAAACCGAGGAAGCGCGCTAAGCCAAGCCCGTGATTGCGCGCCCCCGGCGCTTCCGATATAGGCTTTATGCATTGCCCCGGCCCGCGCGACGTCACTACCCGCGCGGACGGGGCAGCTTATTTTGTGCACGTTCATCAAAGGTACCGCCGCCATGGCACGCCGCCGCCAAATCTATGAGGGCAAGGCCAAGATCCTTTACGAAGGGCCTGAACCCGGTACCCTGATCCAGTATTTCAAGGACGATGCCACCGCGTTCAACGCGCAAAAAAAGGGCACGATCAGCGGCAAGGGCGTGCTCAACAACCGGATTTCCGAGCATGTGTTCACGCTGCTCGCGACGATTGGCGTGCCGACGCACTTCATCCGCCGCCTCAACATGCGCGAACAGCTGATCCGACAGGTCGAAATCGTGCCGATCGAGGTTGTCGTGCGCAATGTTGCGGCAGGGTCTCTCAGCAAGCGGCTGGGGATCGAGGAAGGCACGCAGTTGCCGCGTACGATCATCGAATATTTCTACAAGGATGATGCACTCGGTGATCCGATGATCACGGACGAACACATCTCGTGTTTTGGCTGGGCTAGCCAGGAAGAGATGCACGACATTGCCGATCTGGCGATCCGGGTGAATGATTTCCTGTGCGGGCTGTTTGCCGGGATCGGCATCCGCCTCGTCGATTTCAAGCTCGAGTTCGGGCGGATTTGGGACAATGACTATGCCCGGATCATCCTGGCCGACGAGATCAGCCCTGATGGCTGCCGGTTGTGGGACATGGAGAGCGGCGAAAAGCTCGACAAGGATCGCTTCCGCCGCGATCTGGGTGGCGAGATCGAAGCCTATCAGGAGGTCGCACGCCGCCTCGGGCTGCTGCCCGAAGGTACCGACAGCGCGGTGCTCGATCTTGAAGAACATCGGCTGAAGCGCGGCAAGTGACGGTTGCAGCCGGGCACGCGGCTCGGCATAGCTTGCCCGCACCCCGCCCCTAACCGCGAGCACATCAATGAAACTGCGCATCTTCGTGACCCTGAAGCCCGGCGTGCTCGATCCACAGGGCAAGGCGATCCACAAAGCGCTGGACGGGCTGGGATTTGCCGGCATCAATGATGTGCGCGCGGGCAAGCTGATCGAGCTCGATGTGGCGGATGGCATCGATGACGCGCAGATCGATGAGATGTGTCGCAAGCTGCTCGCCAACACCGTTATCGAAAACTACCGTATCGAGCGCGTGTGATGAAAACCGCGGTTATCGTTTTTCCCGGCTCAAACTGCGATCGCGATCTGGCGGTCGCGCTTGAAGCCGTGACGGGCACCAAGCCGACGATGGTGTGGCACGGCGAAACGTCTCTGCCTGACGGCATCGGCATGATCGGCCTGCCCGGCGGCTTTTCCTATGGCGATTATCTGCGCTGCGGTGCCATTGCGGCGCGATCGTCGATCATTCCCGCGATCGTTGCAGCGGCGGAGCGCGGCGTACCGGTGATTGGCATCTGCAACGGCTTTCAGGTGCTGACTGAAATCGGTCTGCTGCCGGGCGCCTTAATGCGCAACGAAGGCCTGGATTTTGTCTGCCGCGATGTCGCGCTGAAGGTCGAGAACGCCCAAAGCGCCTTCACCAGTCGCTACACCGCAGGTGAGCCCGTGATCATGCCGGTCGCGCATCATGACGGTAACTTCACCGCCGATGCCGATACGCTTGACAGGATCGAGGGCGAAGGCCGCGTCGCGTTCCGTTATGCCGAACCCGTCAATGGATCCGCACGGCAGATTGCAGGCGTGCTCAATGCAGGCGGTAACGTACTCGGCCTGATGCCCCATCCCGAACGCCGCATCGAAGCCGCGCATGGCGGCAACGACGGGCGGCGGCTATTCGAGGGGTTGCTGGAGACGGTCGGAGCCTGATCGACCGAACACTGACGTCGTCCGCGCCACCAATAATATCACACTCGGCCAGAACATCGTGTTCCAGATGTCGTGCCAGTCGCCCGGTAGATCGATCGCGATGCCACCGGCCAGCCGATCGCGGATATCCCAAGCCTCGCCCGTCACGGCGGCGACGAGTACCACCGTCCAAGGTCGCCATCCTGCCAACGACCATTTGAACAAAACCGCCGAACCGAAAAACAGGATCAGCGCAACATAGACGTGCAGCGCATCTTTGCTGAGTCCGGTCGCCCCGATCAACCAGAGTTTGGCGACTTGGAGCGCGCTCAATGCTACAATGCTGCCTTGAACGGGGTGAAGTTCGTGCCCTTGTCGAACACGTCGACGCCCTCTCGCGCCTTCAGGAAGTTGACGACGAGATAGGTGAGTGGCGTCAGCAGCACTTCCCAACTGACCTTAAGCACCCACTGCGTGATCAGCACCTTGATCACCAAATCATTGGTCCAGCCCTCCGCGCCCCAGAAGGCAAGCGGATAGAAGATCAGGCTGTCGACACCCTGCCCGGCAAAGGTCGATCCGATCGTGCGCGTCCACAGCATCTTGCCGTCGGTCCAAAGCTTCATCCGCGCGAGGACAAAGGCATTGACGAACTCGCCTGCCCAGAACGCGCAGACTGATGCCAGCACGATGCGTGGCACCTGGCCGAAAATCACTTCATACGCTGCCTGGTTCTTCCAGTCGGGTGCGGGCGGCAGCGCGACCACGACGAACGACATGAACGCCATAAATAACACCGCGACCGTCCCCGCCCAAATGACGCGTCGAGCGCGCGCATAGCCGTACACCTCGGTCAACACATCGCCGATCACATAGGAAATAGGGAAGAACAAAATCCCCGCGCCGAACGGCCAGTATCCCACGCCCGGCAGCCAGATCTGCGCAACCTTGCCTGCGCCGATGACGTTCGACAGCAGGATGATCGCCACGAATGCCGCCATCACGAAATCGAAATAGCGCAGCTGTCCACCCGCCAGATCCCGCGCCGACACTGCCTTGATACTCATCGATAGCCCCCGTTGTTCCGCTTACGTTTATGATGCCCGTTTCACCCCCGCGCAATCCGCGCTAACGGACGTATCGCGCGCGCCCGTAGCTCAGTTGGATAGAGCACGAGACTTCTAATCTTGAGGCCGCAGGTTCGACTCCTGCCGGGCGCGCCAAGACAATAAAAACGAGGAGCAGGATCATGGCAGGCGCGCTTTCGGGCATTCGGATCATCGAATTCGCCGGCATCGGCCCGGGGCCGTTTTGCGGCATGATGCTGGGCGATCATGGCGCCGAAGTGATCCGCATCGACCGGCCAGGTGCCCGGCTCGATCCGCGCGACGCGCTATCGCGCAATCGCAAATCTGTGATCCTCGATATCAAGTCCGCCGAGGGGCTTGCAGCTGCCAAGGCGCTCTGCGCCACCGCGGATGGGCTCATCGAAGGGTTTCGACCCGGCGTGATGGAACGGCTCGGGCTTGGGCCCGACGTGCTCATCGCTGAGAACCCCAAGCTCGTTTACGGGCGGATGACCGGCTGGGGGCAGACCGGCCCCTATGCGCAGGCCGCCGGGCACGACATCAACTATATCGCGCTATCGGGCGTGCTGCACACCATTGGTGTTGCAGGCGGCAAGCCGGTACCGCCGGTCAATTATGTCGGAGATTTTGGCGGCGGGGCGATGTTTCTGGCGTTCGGGATGGTCGCGGGATTGCTGGCAGTGAAAAACGGCGCGCCGGGCCAAGTGATCGATGCCGCGATGACTGACGGATCGGCACTGCTGGCTGGCATGAGCTACGCCATGCTTGCGCAGGGCACCACCAGCGACGTGCCCGGCACCAATTTGCTCGACGGCGGCGCCCCCTTTTATGACACCTATGTCTGCGCCGACGGCAAGTTCGTTGCGATCGGTTCGATCGAGCCGCAATTCTATGCGTTGCTCCGCGAAAGAATTGGCCTTGCGGACGATCCCGCGTTCGATGCGCAATTCGATAAAACCGCCTGGCCCGCGCGCAAAGAACGATTGGCTGCGATCTTTGCGAGCAAAAGCCAGGCCGAATGGTGCGCGCTGATGGAAATGACCGATGTGTGCTTCGCCCCCGTGCTGACGATGGCGGAGGCGCCAGCGCATCCGCATAATCAGGCACGCGGGACATTCATCACGATTGGCGGGGCGATTCAGCCGGCCCCTGCGCCACGTTTTTCGGCAAGCCCGGCGCCGTCACCCCGTGCAGCCCCCGTTGCCGGCGCCGATGCGGCACTGTTGGCGCCATCCTGACACGGAGAGTGTCACTTTCGGGCCACAGATTTGTCGATGTTAAACTGAATTTTTTCGTAACGCTCCCGTAACCGATTGGCACTCGAAGGGACTTATTCTGCAGCTAGCGGACCTCATCCGTCGGTGATCGACGGGTTTGGGGGAATTATATCATGACCATTCGACATAGCCGCCGCGAGGCGGCAGCTGCCGTTCGAACGCTGTTGATGAGCAGCATCGCCATCGCCGCTTTCAGCGCGACTTCCGCTTATGCGCAATCCAGCACCGCACCGCTTCCTGATGAAACTGAAAGCGGCGACATTGTCGTCAAGGGCAGCCGCCCGATCGCCGAATCGCAGGAAGCTGCGTTGAAGACGCAGAAAGAATCCGATTCACTCGTCGCGGTGATCTCCGCCGACGGCGTTGGCCGCTTGCCCGATCAAAACATCGCCCAGGCCGTTGGCCGGTTGGCAGGTGTGGGTGTCGAACGCGATCAGGGCCAGGCGCGCTATGTCAGCTTGCGCGGCACGCCCAATTACTGGACGACATTGTCGTTCGACGGGATCAACGTTGTCAGCCCTGAAGGCCGCGATGCGCGCTTCGATTCGGTTCCTTCGGCGATTGCGTCGCAGATCATCGTTTCCAAGGCAGTAACTCCCGAAATGCCGGGCGAGACGGTTGCTGGCAACATCAACGTCATCACGCGTTCGGCATTCGACTATGCGGGCGGCCATATCGCTGCAAAGGGCGGCTTTGGCGTCGCTGAACTGGGCAGCCGCAAGCAGTATGAAGGATCGCTGGTCGCTGCCGAACGCTTCAACGTCGGCGGCGGCGAACTCGGCGTGTTGTTGTCGGGCAGCTATTTCGAACGCGGCCAGATCACCGACAATTTCGAAGTCGATTATGAACGCGTCGCGCAGGATCAGCGTCCCGGCAACCTGACCCGCTTCTGGGCGCAGGAAACCGAAAACAAGCTGTATCGTCTCACCCGCCGCAACTATTCGGTCTCCGGTCGCCTCGATTACAAGCCGGACTCGGACAACACGATTTCGGCTCGGTCGATCTACACGATCTTCACCGACGATGAAGCGCGCGACAATTACCGCTTCGATCTTGACGACCGCCAGAATGATCTTGTCGCCAACACCGCCGATTGCGCGCGCACGGTGAACCCGACCCCGACGACGAGCGGTTATGCCGATGTTTGCATCGGCAACACCCCGCAGGTTGGCACGGTGTACGGCGTTGACATCCGCCAGCGCGCAACGCTGCGCGCCTTCCGCCAGTCGATCTTCACCAACACGATCGCAGGCGATCATGACTTTGCCGATGGCTGGCACCTGATGTGGCTGGGCAACTACACCGAATCGAAGGACGATCGTTCGGTCGTCGGTGAAGCTGCATATGACAGCCCCTCCACCCGTACGCTGCGCCCCACGATCGGCTATGATTTTACCAATCGCAATCGTGGCACCTTGGCGCTGTTCACCACCAACCAGTTGTCTAGCCCAACCCGTTTCCAAGCCGGTCCCCGGGTAACCGCGATTGACAGCTTCGCTAAGGCGCCAGTCTCTTTCACGGTCCTCGACGCGGTCGACACCACCAAGGCTTACACCGGCAAGCTCGTCGTATCGCGCGAAACCGGCTTGTTCGGCAGCGAAGCGACGTTGAAGGCGGGTTTCCAGTTCGATCAGCGAACCAAGGTTGCTGACGAAAATCGGATCCTGCTCAACACCGCCGCACAGTTCAACACCGTCGGCTTGCCAACCGATTACAACCAGTTCTCACTGAACGATGCCTTCCTCGGCAAGATCCCGTTGGGCTACACCTTCCGGTATTTCGATACGGACCGGATGCGCGCTGTCGCCACCGCAGCCCGCACGAACTTTGCCTTCGTGCCCCAAACCGACAATAATTACGAGGTGCGCGAGCAGGTTTTTGCCGGTTTCGTGATGGGCACGCTGAAATATGACTGGGGTTCGATCCTGGGCGGCGTTCGCATCGAGCATCTGAAGAACCGCGGTATTGCAGCAGCGACGATCGGTGCCACAACCGGACTCATCACCGCTGAATCAAGCCAGACGCTGTTTTTCCCCAGCCTGCACTTCAACTACAATGTCGATGATACCAAGAAACTGCGGCTGTCGTTCAACACCGGTGCGGCGCGCGCCGATTATGATCAGCTTCGCCCCAATGTCGTGATCAATGATCCCAACCAGACGATTTCCGGTGGCAATCCCTCGGTTAAGCCTGAAAAGGCGTACGGGTTCGACGCCTATTTCGAATGGTATGTCCGCCCGCAGGGCTATTTCAGTGTCGGCGCTTACTACAAGAATGTCCGCGACGTGCTCTACACGCAATCCCGTACCTTCGGGTCTGACGCGCTCGACAGCAACGGAATCGATCGTTCGGCTTATATCTTCCGTGGCATCACGAATGGCGGCGAAGGCCGGGTGTTCGGGGTCGAAGCAACCGCACAGTTCCAGCTCGAACCGTGGACCAGCGATCTCGGCCTGCCCGAGTGGATGGGCGGCTTCGGTATTACGGCCAACGTAACGGCCAACGACAGCGAAGTGACCAAGCCAGCGGTTGGCACCATCCCTTCACGCCGGGTACGGCTGCCAGGCACGTCGGATCTGATCTACAATATCGGTGGTTATTACGAGAAATACGGCCTGTCGATCAGCCTGCAATATCAGAACCGCAGCACCTATCTCGACACCATTGCCGATGATCTCACCGATGCCGGTGACACCTATTGGGCCGGTGACGATGAACTGGACGTCTCGGCACGTTATGCGATCACCAAGAATGTCGAAGTTTATTTCGATGCGACGAACCTGCTCAACCAGCCGGGCCGTCGCTATTCGGAGCCAGGCAATCTGCTGACGGCAACGGGGATCCCAACCCCCCGCAGCGACGTGCAGACCATCGAATTTGAGCGCTTTGGTCGCCGCTTCGCTGGTGGTTTCCGCATCACCTTCTGATCGATGCCTTGCTAGAACTCGATTGTTGAATTGCTGTGCCCCGCTCGCCCCCCTTCAGGGGCGGGCGGGGCATTGCAATTTTGGGACTTTCGCGACGAAAGCCGCTGCTTGCCGCCGCCGGGACAGACCGATACGGTCAGGCAATGACCAAGTTTGCCGTCGCGCTGGGCGCGATCCTCAGCATCGCCCACGCTCAACCCGCTCAGGCCAGCCCCGCCAGTGATCGCTTTCGGCTGGAGGCGACCGCCAAGCGGGTTCGCATCATCCGCGACGACTGGGGCATTGCCCATGTCCATGGCAAAACCGACGCCGATGCGGTCTTCGCGATGATGTACGCGCAGGCCGAAGACGACTTTAATCGCATCGAGACCAATTATCTCGTCTCGCTCGGGCGCCTCGCAGAGGCGGAGGGCGAAGCGGCGATCTGGCAGGATCTACGCCAACGGCTATTCATCGATCCCGCCGACCTGCGCCGCCAATACACCGTCGCCCCGGCCTGGCTGCAGCGGCTGATGACCGGCTGGGCGGATGGACTGAATTATTATCTGCTCACCCACCCCGAGGTGAAACCGCGCGTTATCAAAAAATTCGAGCCCTGGATGGCGCTGAGCTTCTCTGAAGGCAGCATCGGCGGCGATATCGAGCGTGTCGCGCTTAAGCCGCTCGCCGCATTTTACGGCCAGAGCCAGCTGGCGATGGCCGACACTGCGAATCCTGGCCTATTCCGCGAACCTTCGGGTTCGAATGGCATCGCGATTGCCCCTGCCAACACCGTGAATGGCAAGGCGCTGCTGCTCATCAATCCGCATACCAGCTTCTTCTTCCGCAGCGAGCAGCAGGTGACGAGCGATGAAGGGCTGAACGCATACGGTGCAGCCACCTGGGGCCAGTTCTTCATTTATCAGGGCTTCAATGAGCGCGTCGGCTGGATGCACACGTCGAGCGGCGTCGATTCAGTCGATGAGTTTGCCGAAACGATCGTCGATCAAGGCGGCAAGCCATTTTATCGATACGGCCAGGAACTGCGCCCGGTCCGCGCCAACCGGATCACGCTCAGTTATCGACTGTCGGATGGCACGATGGCCCAGCGGCAATTCACCACCTATGCGACGCATCACGGCCCGATCGTGCGCGCAACGGACGGCAAATGGGTGTCGATCGGTTTGCTCAATTCCCCGGCAGCCGCACTTCAGCAGAGTTTCGAACGCACCAAATCGCGCGATCTAGCGGGCTATATGAAAGTGATGACGCTCAAAGCCAATTCATCGAACAACACAATTCTGGCAGATGCGACCGGCGCGATCGCCTATCTCCACCCGCAATTCGTGCCCAAGCGTGACGACGCGTTCGATTACCAAAAACCCGTCGATGGCAGCGATCCTGCCAGTGATTGGAAGGGGCTGCATGCACTTTCCGAATTACCACAGGTCATGTCCCCCACCACCGGCTGGATCACCAACACCAACAACGCCCCCTGGTCGGCCGCCGGGCCGGACAGTCCCGAAAGCAGCAAGTATCCAGCCTATATGGATACTGCGGGCGAGAATCCGCGGGGTCTCCACGCCATTCGCGTGCTGACGAACCGGCGCGATTTCACGATCGATGCGCTGCGTGATGCCGCCTATGACCCTTATTTGACGGCGTTTGCGCCGCTGGTCCCCTCGCTGGTCGCGGCCTGGGATGCGCTGCCGATTGGTGATCCCATAAAGGCGAAACTGGCCGAACAGATCGCCACGCTGCGCGCATGGGATTTCACCTGGAGCACGCAATCGGTGGCAACATCGCTGGCGGTGTTCTGGGGAGAGGCTTTGTGGAACGACACGGCCAATGATCCCGATCTGAAAACTAAAGGGCTGGCTCGATATGATCATCTGCTTGCCACCACCCCTGCCCGTAAGCTCGCCGCGCTGGCGGCAGCATCGGACCGGCTGACCGCTGATTTCGGCAGTTGGAAAACGCCGTGGGGAGAGATCAACCGGTTCCAGCGGAACAATGGGGCGATCGTCCAGCAGTTTGACGATAGCAAGCCGAGCACGCCCGTTGCCTTTACCTCGGCCCAATGGGGATCACTCGCCTCATTTGGGGCGCGGCGCTATCCGGGAACGAAGCGCTATTACGGCACCAGCGGCAACAGTTTCGTCGCGATCGTCGAGTTTGGTGATCGCGTGCGCGCGCGAGCCGTTACCGCCGGAGGCGAAAGCGGCAACACCGCCTCGATCCATTTCGCCGATCAGGCAAAACGCTACGCAACCGGCGATTTACGCGACGTGTATTTCTATATCGACGAGCTCGCGCCGCATATCGTGCGGTCATATCATCCCGGACAATGACGTGATGACAGTCGACAGCAATCCGCATGGCTCCGGCCCGAAGGTGACGCTTCCGGCCCGCCCTGAGCCGATCCGCATGACTGCGAAGGATACCGCGGTTGTCGTGATCGACATGCAGAACGCCTATGCATCGCCCGGCGGCTATGTCGATCTCGCCGGGTTCGATATCGCGGGGGCAGCGGGAACGATCGGCAAAATCGCCACCGTGCTCGATACCGCGCGGGCTGCAGGCGTGCAGGTGATCTACCTCCAGAATGGTTGGGACCCCGATTATGTCGAGGCGGGCGGCCCCGGCTCCCCCAATTGGCATAAATCCAATGCGCTAAAGACAATGCGCGCGCGGCCCGAACTCGCCGGACAATTACTGGCGCGCGGCGGGTGGGATTATGCGCTGGTCGATGCACTGGCACCGCAACCGGGCGATATCACGCTCCACAAGACGCGCTATTCCGCCTTCTTCAACTCGCAACTCGATAGCGTGCTGCGCGCGCGTGCCATCCGGCATATCGTGTTCGTCGGCATTGCGACGAATGTGTGCGTCGAAAGCACGCTGCGTGACGGCTTTCACCTCGAATATTTCGGCGTGATGCTTGAAGATGCGACACATCACCTCGGCCCGCCTGCGATGCAGGCGGCAACTGTTTACAACGTCGAGAAATTCTTCGGCTGGGTATCGACCGTCGCCGATTTCTGCGGCACCTTTGGGCAAATGCCGAAGGACTAAGGACTGCTCATGCCTTTTGAAGCGATCAACCCGCCGCAATTCCCCACCCCAATCGCGCCATTCTCGGCCGGCGCCAAGGCAGGCAACACCGTCTATGTTTCGGGCACCCTCGCGCTCGGCGAAGGCGGCGTGGTGCTGTATCCCGGCGACGCGACCGCGCAGACGCGGCATGTGCTCGAAGTAATCAAGACGACGCTCGAAGCCGCCGGAGCGACGTTGGCCGATGTAGCCTTCAACCACATCTTCCTGAAGGACTGGGCCGATTATGCGGCGATGAACACGGTGTATGCCGAGTATTTCCCCGGCGCGAAGCCCGCGCGCTATTGCATCCAGTGCGGCCTGGTAAAGCCCGATTGCCTGGTCGAAATCGCCTCGGTTGCGCACCTTGGTTGAGCCAACGAGTTCCTCCCCGACACGGGGAGGTGGCGGCCGAAGGCCGACGGAGGGGGCTCTCCACGAAACACGGCGCGAGCGTTACGCCCCCTCCACCATGCTGCGCATGGTCCCCCTCCCCGTGCCGGGGAGGAATTGAATGCCACACGCCGCCGGCCTTTACTACGAAACCCATGGCCCCGCAGACGCGCCACCGCTGATCCTCTCGTCCGGCCTTGGCGGATCAGCGAACTACTGGAAGCCTAACATTCAGGCCCTTGCCGAGCACTACCGTGTCATCGCCTATGACCATCGTGGCACGGGGCGGAGCGACCGGGCATTGCCCGATGTGGTGACGGTCGATGACTTCGCCGACGACATCATCGCGCTCATGGAAACGCTGGAGATAGCGAAAGCCCATCTCATCGGCCATGCAGCGGGCGGTGTTGCGGGGCTAGCGCTCGCGTTGAAGGCCCCTGAAAGGCTCGACAAGCTTGTGGTCGTAAACGGCTGGGCGAAGGCAGACCCACATTTTCTGCGCTGTTTTGAGGCACGGCTGAACTTGTTGCGGCATTCCGGAGTCGAGTCATTCCTGCGCGCGCAGCCGATTTTTCTCTATCCAGCCGATTGGATTTCAACTTACACGGAGAAAATCGACGCTGAACTTCCACATCAACTTGCTGACTTCCCCGGCATCCCGACAATGGAAAAGCGCATCGCCGCGCTAGCGGCGTTCGACGTGATCGGTCGCCTTCAAGGCCTGACTGACAACGTTTTCGTACTGCTCGCCGACGACGATATGCTGGTGCCTTCTTCGGCTGGCTTACGACTGTACAAAGAACTTGGCGGGACATGGATCGAGATAATGCCCTCCGGGGGACACGCTTGCAATGTCACCGACCCCGCTCTTTTCAACCACCTTGTCCTCGATTTCCTCAGGAGCTGAACCCCATGCAAGTCGGCGTCTTCGTGCCCATCAACAATAATGGCTGGCTGATCAGCGAGAACGCGCCGCAATATATGCCAAGCTTCGATCTCAACAAAGAGATCGCCCAGCGCGCTGAGAAATACGGCCTCGATTTCCTGCTTTCGATGATCAAGCTGCGCGGGTTTGGCGGCAAGACCGAGTTTTGGGAGTACGGCCTGGAAAGCTTCACGCTGATGGCCGGGCTCGCCGCGGTGACCGAAAAGATCAAAATCTACGCCACCTGCCCGACCCTCATCATCCCGCCCGCCTTTGCCGCGCGAATGTGCAACACGATCGATTCGATCAGCCATGGTCGCTTCGGGCTGAACCTGATCACCGGCTGGCAAAAGCCCGAATACTCGCAGATGGGGCTGTGGCCGGGCGAGGACCATTTCCGTAACCGGTACAAGATGTTGGATGAATATGCTCGCATCCTGCGTGAATTGTGGGAGACGGGTCGGAGCGACTTCAAGGGCGATTATTACCAGATGGACGATTGCCTCGTCCGTCCCAAGCCGACCGGCGACATGAAAATCATTTGTGCAGGGTCATCGGACGATGGCCTCGCCTTCTCCGCGCAATGGGCCGATTATGCTTTCTGCCTCGGCAAGGGCGTCAACACGCCGACCGCCTTTGCTTTCAACAACGAGCGGCTGGCCGCGGCCACGGCCAAGACCCGGCGGGACGTATCGGTCTTTGTCCTCGTCATGGTCGTCGCCGCGCCGACCGATGAAGAAGCGATGGCAAAGTGGAAGTCGTACAATGACGGGGTCGATCATGCCGCCATCGCCTGGCTCGCCGATCAGGGTGCGGCGGACAAGGTGAATGCCACCACCAACGTGCGCCAGCTCGCCGCGCCGGAGGGGGCCGTCAACATCAACATGGGCACATTGGTCGGCTCCTACGCCAGTGTCGCTCGGATGCTCGACGAGATGGCGGAAGTGCCCAATACCGGCGGCGTGCTGTTGACCTTTGACGATTTCATCGAAGGGGTTGAGGCATTCGGCCAGCACATCCAGCCGCTGATGACGAGCCGGGGGGTCTGAGCAGGCATCGCAGATAATGGCATTTGTCATCATATCCGCCTAGGACTCGCGCCATGGCCCGCCCAAAAACGCATCGCTTCTATTCGATCCACGCGCAGGAAATGGTGCGTGTTGCCGCCACCACACCACGCGCAACGGTGGGCGACCCCGCCGCCAATGCGCAGGCGGCAATCGATCTGGCGAAGAAGGCGGCGTCGAACGGCGTCGACCTGATCGTCTTTCCCGAACTCAGCCTGTCATCTTATGCGATCGACGATCTGCACATGCAGGCGGCGCAGCACGGCGCGACTGTGGCGGCGATTGCCCGGCTGGCCAGCGCGACCGCCAAGCTCGCCACCGTTATGCTGGTCGGCGCCGCAATACCGCGCAACGGGCGGCTCTATAACTGCGCCATCGCCATTGCGCGGGGCAAAATCCTGGGAGTCGTGCCGAAGACGTTCCTGCCCAATTACCGCGAATTCTATGAAAAGCGCTGGTTCGCGAGCGGCGCGGGGATCACCGGCATGGAGATCGACCTGGCCGGGCAGCGCGTCCCCTTCGGCACCGACCTGATCTTCGCCGCGAGCGACCTGCCGCATTTCGTGTTCCATGCCGAGATTTGCGAGGATTTCTGGGCCCCCACCCCGCCCTCCACCAATGGCGCGCTCGCGGGAGCCTATATCTGCTGCAACCTCTCAGCCTCGCCCATCAACATCGGCAAGGCCCGAGACCGGGAGATGCTCGCCTCGGCGCAGTCCTCCCGAGCGATCTGCGCCTACATCTTTTCGGCCTCCGGTCCCGGCGAGAGCACCAATGATCTCGCCTGGGACGGCCAGAGCCTGATCCATGAAAATGGCGATCTGCTGAAGGAATCGCAGCGTTTCCGGTGTGAAGCCGACACGATCATCGCCGATATCGACGTCGCGCGGCTGCGGATCGAGCGAATGCGCAACGGCACGTTCAACGATGCGGCACGGCTGGCGGGCGATCCCGAGTATGACTTCCGCCGCATCGCCTTCGAGCACAAGCCCGACTTTACCGATATCGGCCTGCAGCGCGATCTGCGACGCTTCCCGTTCGTGCCGAACACGCCCGAACGGCTCGATGCCGATTGCTATGAGGCCTTTAACATTCAGGTCGAAGGGCTGATGAAGCGCGTCGAGGCGTCGCGGGTCGAGCGGCTCGTGATCGGCATTTCGGGCGGGCTCGATTCAACCCATGCGCTGATCGTCGCAGTGAAGGCGTTCGACCGGATGAAAATCCCGCGCGATCATATCCTTGGCTATACCATGCCCGGCTTTGCGACGAGTGAGGGCACCAAGGCCAATGCGTGGAAGCTGATGCGCGCGCTGGGCGTGGCGGGTGACGAGATCGACATCCGCCCCGCCGCCGAGCGGATGCTGGCGGATATCGGCCACCCCTATGCCAAGGGAAAAAAGCTGTACGATGTGACGTTCGAAAATGTGCAGGCGGGGCTTCGCACTGATTATCTGTTCCGCCTCGCCAACCAGAACAATGGCCTGGTGGTCGGCACCGGCGACCTGTCCGAGCTCGCGCTCGGCTGGTGCACGTACGGCGTGGGCGATCAGATGAGCCATTACGGCGTCAACGCGGGCGTGCCCAAAACGCTGATCCAGCATTTGATCCGCTGGACAATCGCGACCGATTTCTGGGATCTGGAAACCGCCAGGGTGCTCGAAGCGATCCTCGCCACCGAAATTTCACCCGAGCTGGTGCCCGCCGGGGCCGACGGTACGATGCAAAGCACGCAGGACCGCATCGGGCCGTATGAGCTCCACGATTTCTTCCTCCACTACACCGTGCGCCAGGGCCAGTTGCCGTCAAAGATCGCGTTTCTGGCCTGGCACGCGTGGAAGGACGCGAGCAATGGCCGCTGGCCACGCGGCTTCCCGGTCAAGGGCCGCAACGCCTATGATCTGCCGGTGATCAAGAAATGGCTGGAGGAATTCCTGTTCCGCTTCTTCACCACCAGCCAGTTCAAACGTACCGCGATGCCCAACGGGCCGAAGGTTTCGAGCGGCGGTTCGCTTTCACCGCGCGGTGATTGGCGCGCGCCGAGTGATGGGGTCGCGACGGTTTGGCTGGATGAGGTAAAAGCGAATATGCCGTAGCAGGGGCGTCCATCTGGTAGGTGCCAGCAATCGCGAACAAAAAGCGCGTTCAAATCACAAAAAGCCCCGCCACCACGCACGGAACCGCGACCTTAAAAGGAGGTGGGGCAGCAAGGCCGAAGCGTCGAAACCACCGACCGGGTGGGCGGATGCGACAATGAATAAGAGCGGGCGCTGGCTTTCGGATACCACTAAATGGAACACAGCGGATTTGAGGTCTGGAAGACAACGGAGGTGTCGTGAGCACCGTCGTTCATTCGGTTATAGCCCCAAGGCAATCTGATCGAAGCGCGACCGCCAATGCCGTCGTCGACTTGTGTCAGGTTCGCCGCCATTGATCCGAATTTCACGCTATTCGATAACCCCTTGTCACTCAGCCCTTCGGCGGATTTGGCGTTAGGCCAAAGCCCTAGCCTAGAGTTGCAGTCGGCAATTGAAAACGCGCCTCCACATTCCTTTCGGCCTCGATCGCACTGGCAAGATCGAGCGAATAGTTGGCATCATCTACCGACAAAAACGTCGGCCCGACAAACGCGCTATTTGCAATAAAATAGTCCGTTGGCTGCTGGCCTCGCGGCACCTTCCAACTGTACGAAACATAGGCACCGGGCGGCAACGAGCCGATTGGAAGCTTGCCATCATAATTTCCGTTTGAGGCTGGCGACACGATGGCGTGAGGAAGATCGCCCGAACCCCAAATTTCGTTGACCGTCTGCGGAGGCCGCTCGTCAACCCTTTTCACAGTGGCATAGATATCATTTTCCCCGAAGCTACCACCTTGTTCATTCAAGACGCCAAATTGCAAAACCACATCGTTCTTGAACACAGGCACTGATTCGAAGTTGTTAATGTTGCCGCTTGCAATCGCGATGAAAGGCTTTGGGCTCGAGCTCAGCGCAGGAAGAGCAAAACGTTGCGACCTTAGTTGATTCAAGAACTGGATTGAATCATAAATTAGACTCGCCCGATCGGCTAACACGCCGACATTTTTGAGTACGTACGCCAGTCTAGCCAATGCAATGACACCAGTCACGGCGCTGGCTGTACCAGCAAGATAAGCGGCCACTGGCGCTGCAACCGTAATCATGGTCAGGTACAAAGGCACATCTGCCCACGAAGGCATCATTACACTTTGGTATGGGACCCCGCTATTGTTGTTGCTTGGCGCACTGCACCCCACGAGCGCAAGTGAAGCTCCACCGACCAACACGCCTCTGCGCGTAACCATTTGATGATTCACAATGCCCTCCATCTCCGTTGTGGTACTAAAAAACC